>NZ_KQ961730.1:0-75119 GCF_001563605.1 Corynebacterium sp. CMW7794 | reverse complement strand
TATCAGGTGTCCACCAAACAGGGGTCAGGTCCGTTCGTCGGTTTCGACCGGCGCGACGGTTCCGAATGGAGCGACACGTCGATGAACTACGCAGCCATAGCGGGAATTGTGACGGTTGCTTCGTGGTTCCTTTTGCCGCTGGCTTTGCGCCACGTACCACGCGAATACAGCCCGTACGAAAACTACCCGGGGCCGTTGATCTCTCTGGTGTCCGCGGTGATGATCTGCGCAACGGCAGGCCTCCATCAGCTCGCCGTGAGCGTCTACGTCGTTTATATCTCCCTCGTCTCGCGCGGCAACGTGCGGTGGGGCGTGGCCGGGCTCGTAGCGATGACTGCGAGCCTGGGAGTCAAGGTCTACGATCCCGATGCGTTCGAGACGATCCCCATGAGCGTGTTTGGATATGGCCTGCTGTGGTGTGTATTCGTTCTTTCCGGGTTCCTCATAGGCGTAGCCCGGCATAATCGCAGAGAAAAGCAGAGCATTCTTGTCGCTCAGGCAGAACTCAACGAGGAAAAGTTGCAGGCAGGTACAGAAAAAGCCCGGCAAGAAGAACGCGAGAGAATTGCTCGTGACATGCATGACTCGCTCTCACACAGACTGAGCCTCATCTCCGTCTTTGCCGGCGGACTTGCCTATCGCGACGATTTGAGCCGAGAACAAGTAGCCGAGTCAGCGGCGACAATTCAATCTGAAGCAGAGCACGCAGTGGATGACTTGCGCCGGGTGCTGCATTCGTTGCGCTTTGATGACCGGATTGATCCCCGCACTAGTCTTGAGGACCATGTTGCACGTGCACGCGCTACCGGGACCAAAGTAGCGGTCAATTATGTTGACGATTGCACCGGTGAGCTATCAACGATGGGTGTCCACGCGCTGAGCCGCGCAGTGCAAGAAGGCCTAACCAATGCGCGCAAATACGCGCCGGGGCACAAGGTCCACATCGAAGTAGACCGCGAGGACGACATGGCACGAGTAACGATGCGGAATCGAAAAGCCGAGAAAGTGCTTGCTACGGGAGGCGGAAACGGACTAATGGGTATGCGTGAGCGCGCACGTTTAGCAGGAGGGCGATTAGACGTCCATGACGATGAGGAATTTAGCTGGAGTTTATACTTGCCGTTGGAGGAACGATGATTTCGGTTGTATTGGTTGATGACGAGGAACTGTTGCGGCGCGGAATTCGACTCATTTTGGAAGGCGCAGGCGATATTGAGGTAGTAGGCGAAGCGAGCAATGGCCGCGACGGAGTCGCCCTGGTTACTGAGTGTCGACCTGACCTAGTTTTGATGGATATCCGGATGCCGGTCATGGATGGGATCGAGGCAGTCAAGAAGCTCAAGTCTGCTGTTCCCGATATACCCGTTGTTATGCTGACGGCCTTTGATACCGATGCATTCATCGTGGATGCACTGCATGCCGGGGCGATGGGGTTCTTATTGAAGACGACGGGGCCGGAGGCGCTCGTTGCTTCGGTGCGCGCTGCAGCAGAAGGCCAACAGCTTTTAAGCCCAGAGGCTCTTGCCAAGCTATTGGCTACGCCGCATGAGGCTCCCGCAGAATCCCTGGATGTGGAGGGGCTCAGCACACGCGAAAACGATGTCGCGCAGCTGATAGCTGAAGGACTTGATAACACTGAAATCGCCGAGCAGCTCTATGTCTCCGTGGCGACGGTCAAGACGCACGTCAAGCACATCTTGGAAAAAATTGGCGGTACCAACCGAGTCCATATTGCCATCGCGGTACTAGAGCGGCGGTAATTGATAGATACGTGGTGCGACGGATCCGTTCTGTGGCTTAAGCGGTACGAGGGAGTTGATCCTCGACATAGGTCTGGCGAGATGCGAAGTAGCCAGCGATAAGCGTGACCACGCCGATGGCGGCCATCACCGCGAGCGGAATGAAGAAAGAGCCGGTGGCCTCGCGTGCGGCGCCGGTGAGCAGGGGACCGAGTGAGGCAAAGGTGTAGCCCACGCCCTGGCCGAAAGAGGTGAGCGCGGTGGCGCCCTCGAGGGTGCGTGCCCTGATATTGACGAGCACAATGGCCATGGGGAAGAGGACAGTACCGACGGCGGCGAGCGTGACCCAGAGCCACGGCGCTGCGAGCGGGGCGAAAGCAAGGCCCAACATCGCGGCAGAAAAGAAGACCGCGGACATGATGACGACGGGGAAGACGTTATCCAGGCGCCCGGCGAGCCATGGGCCGGCGATCGTGACAGGAATGCCGAGAACACTAAAAAGAGCGAGCATATTCGCGCCGTACTGCGCGGTGTGGCCCGCGTCGGTGAAGATCTGCGGGATGAACGTCATCATCGTGTAGGCCACCAGCGAATTGGAGCCGAACATGAAGGCCATGCCGACGCCGATGGTGGTGCGCCACACCGGCAGACGGAAGTTGGGCTCGGGCGCGGTGTCGATGGGGTTCGGGCCGCGGTGGATGAGCAGCGGCATCCAACTCACTGCCGCGATGGCGGCGAGCACACCCCAGGAACCAAGCGACATCTGCCAGCCGGGCAGGCCCAAGTTCTCCGCCCAGTCCATCATGGGTACGGCGACAACGGGTGCTGCGGCGAGCATGATCTGACTCGACATCATGAAAGTGAGCGACATGCTGGGCACGTGACGCGGGAAGTATTCGCGCACGACAAGCGGCATGGTCGCGTTGAGGATGCCGATGGCAAACAGCGCGATGAGTGAGCCGACGGGCAACAGCCACTCGTTGGGATAGACGACGCGCAGCAGCTGGCCCACGGCGGTAAGTCCGAGCGAGAGGAGCATCATCTCGCTGAGCGTGAAGCGTGCCTTGATGCGGGGGAGCACGAACGCCGAGGCCGCGAACATCGCAGTGGGCACCGTGCCGATGATGCCCACCATGGTTCCGCTCATGCCTGTGGAGGCTTGGATCTCCGGAATGAGTGGGGAGATCGCCGTGATGACGGAGCGCAAATTGACCGCGGCCAGGATGATAGCGATGAGTGCAGTGATGCGCGGATAGCGGATGTTCTTATGCGGGGGAGGTGTGCTCATGATGGTGCTTCATCTTAGGTGCTGGTTACGCTGGTGGCGATCCGAGCGTTCCACCCCTGTGCCCTGCAGGTCTGTGCGGCTAGGCTGGGGCTCATGAAGACGATTCTCAACGTGATTTGGTTTATCTCCGGCGGCTTCCTCCTCGCCTTGGGCTACTTCCTGGCAGGCATCCTCGCCTGCATCTTCGTGGTCACCATCCCCATGGGCGTGGCCTCGTTCCGCATGGCACGCTTTGCCCTGTGGCCCTTTGGTAAGACCGTCGTGCAGCCTGCCCGAGGCACCGGCGGCATGTCGGCCGTCTCCAACGCCATCTGGTTCATCATCGCGGGTCTCTGGCTGGCCATCGGCCACGTCGCCACCGCGCTCGCGCAGACCGTGACCATCGTGGGGATCCCGGTGGCCCTGGCTAACCTCAAGATGATCCCGGTGACCTGCTTCCCGTTCGGCCGCAAGATCGTGGACTCGGATGTCATCCCGCACGGCTGGGAGCCCATGATCAAGCTCTAAGAATTTTCTCCAGAAACCGGCTATCGGCAGCGGAAAAGGGATAGACTGAGGACAACCTAGTTCTAATCTTTTACAAGGAGTTCGTCATGCCTGGTTTTAGCCTCGATAAGCTGCAACAGCTCGCTGGCCCTGCCGCCGCGGTGGTCGCGCTCATCATCACGCTGATCGCCTCCCTCGTGCCGGGACTCGGCTCGAGCGCCCCGACCGAGACGAAGGGCACCGTCATCTTCACCGTCGTAGACCGCGCTGGACTTCCCATGCAGTGTTCCTACACGAGCACGTGGCCAGAGATCCAGACCAAGGAAATCAAATACACCGCGCAGAACGGCACCGTGGGCTTTGACGCCCCAGCCGGCACCACCGTGGAAGTGAACTTCGACTGCCCGGCCGGCAAGGCCACCGCCAGCGCCACCGCACCGGAGACCGGCGTCGCACAGAAGAAGGTCACTGTGGACGGCTTTGCGTTGAGCTCGAAGGATGAGGGATCGAGCGCAGCGTAAACGCAGACCACACTGAAAATGTAGGGACGCCACGGTTGACGTGGGCGTCCCTATTTTTTATTGACACCTCCGCGCGGACCGAGGGTAAAAATCCCGATGACGAGTTGGCCTTGATCCACGGTGTACACCACGCGGTACCTTCCCACGCGGATGCGAAAGCTCCCTCGCCCTTGGAGTTTCTTGTAGCCCGTGGGGAATGGAAGGGTCTCGAGAGCATCGATGGCATCCTGCATGGCGGAGTATGCAGCGGGAGCACCGCGACGAATTGGGCGTCACTATTGATGAAAGTCGCTTTACTGGGAAGCGGACGATCGTTACCCGCAATGGGAAACGCGTTGCGGCAATCGTTCCCGTCAGTGATCTAGAAAGGCGTGAGGAGCTCGAAATGGAAGCGGATGTTGCTGCCTTTGATGAAGCTCGTCGGGCTGATGATGGCAAGCGCATACCGTGGCGGGATATCCGTGATTCCTCAAGCGCTCGCGACGGAATTTTTGGTTGCCGCAGTCACCGCGTGAGCGCACTGAAAATAGGATTCTCTTCGCTGAGTGCTTAGACATACAGAGAAAGGACAGCGCTATGGGATTCGGTGGAGCCTTCTATAGAAGGGACTCGGACGGGCGCCCGTGGGTGCCGCCGTGGTGGTTCTCCTTCGTCATCCTTCCCTTGTTGGTCATCGCGACGTTCTATGTAAGCCAGGTGACCGGCTGGGGCGGGGTGGCGTCCTCCAATGGGGAAGGCGTGCCGTGGAGCGAGGTGACTTCGGACGGAGTGATTCTCTACGTCGTGGGGTTCATGGCGTTCTACTTCGTCCTCGTGCTGCCCATCTTCGTAGTCCGCAGGCACCTGTGGGATAAGAAGCAGCAGGACGCGTCCCAGTCCTAAAAAGAAACCCTCAGTTCCACCGCGATGGTGAACTGAGAGTTTCTCCTTTGTGCGCCACCGGCGAGGCCGGGGACGCGCGATGTGGTCTTAGCGGTTCTGGCGGTACCAGCGCACGAGCTCGTCAGTGGAGGTGTCGCCGGAGTTGACCTCTTCCTTACCGGAGACGGCCGGGGCCAAGTCATTCGCCTGCTGCTTGCCCAACTCCACGCCCCACTGGTCGAAGGAGTTGATGTGCCAGATCATGCCCTCCGTGAACACGATGTGCTCGTAGAGGGCGATGAGCGCGCCGAGGGCGTGCGGGGTGAGCTCCTCGGCGAGCAGCGTGGTGGTGGGGCGGTTGCCCGGCATGACCTTGTGGGGGACGACCTCGGGGTCGACGCCTTCGTTGGTGATCTCCTCGGCGGTTTTACCAAAAGCCAGGACCTTGGTCTGCGCGAAGAAGTTGCCCATGAGCAGGTCGTGCATGGAACCCGAGCCGTCCGCAGTGGGGAAGTCCTCACGAGGGCGGGCAAAGCCAATAAAGTCAGCCGGGATGAGGTGCGTGCCCTGGTGCATGAGCTGGAAGAAGGCATGCTGGCCGTTGGTGCCCGGCTCGCCGAAGTAAATCTCGCCGGTGTTGTAGTCCACATCCTTGCCGCCGTGGCACACGGACTTGCCGTTGGACTCCATGGTCAGCTGCTGCAGGTACGCAGGGAAGCGGGCGAGGTCCTGGGAGTAGGGGAGCACGGCGTGCGTCTGCGCCCCCAGGAAGTCGGTGTACCAGACGCCGAGCAGACCCATGAGGACAGGAACGTTCTCCTCGAGCGGTGCGGTGCGGAAGTGCTCATCCATGGCATGCATGCCAGCGAGGAACTCGCGGAAGTTCTCCGGGCCGATGGCGGCCATGAGCGACAGGCCAATGGCGGAGTCAACGGAGTAGCGGCCGCCCACCCAGTTCCAGAACCCAAACATGTTCGCGGTATCGATGCCGAACTCGGCGACCTTCTCCGCGTTGGTGGACACGGCGACGAAGTGCTTGGCGATGGCCTCGGTGTTGCCGTCGTAGGCCTCGAGCGTCCAGCGGCGTGCCGCGTGGGCGTTGGTGAGGGTTTCCTGCGTGGTGAAGGTCTTGGAGGCGACGATGAACAGGGTGGTCTCCGGATCGAGGTCCGCGAGGTTGGCCGCCATATCGGATGGGTCGACGTTGGAGACGAAGCGCGCCTCAATATCGCCGGCGAGGTAGGTGCGCAGCGCCTTGTAAGCCATGGCCGGGCCGAGGTCCGAGCCGCCAATACCGATATTGACGACGGTCTTAATCTTCTTACCGGAGTGGCCGGTCCAGGAGCCGTTGTGCAGGGAGGCGACGAAACCTTCCATGCGGTTGAGCACTTCCTGGACATCGGCGTCTACGTCCTGGCCATCGACGGTGAGCTTGGTGCCCGCCGGAGCACGCAGTGCGGTGTGGAGGACGGCGCGGTCCTCGGTGGAGTTGAGGTGCTCGCCCGCAAACATCTTGTCGCGGGAAGACTCGATGCCCGCCGCGTGGGCCATGTCGAGGAGCGCGTCACGCACAGCGTCGTCGATGAGGTTCTTCGACAGATCGACGTGCCAACCAGCGGCGTCGAACGTCCAGTTCTTCGTGCGGTTGGGATCTGTGGCGAAGAGCTCACGCAGATTCGGGCGTGGAGCTGCGGCGAGCTCGGTGAGAGCGTTCCATTGAGGGTTCGACGTAATGGACATAAGGCGGGGCCTTCCTTCGCTTATTCAGGCGGGGTCTTTTACATCTTCCTACCGTAGTCCAAAAGTTTCACGCACGAGCGGGCAAAGATAGCGAAAAATGGTGCCCGATCGGGGATTTTCGCCACAGCGCGCGTGTCTAGCCCAGGCGCCCGCGGCCCATGCGTAGCAACGCTGACGCGATGGCGGGGCCTTCCTCGCCCAACTCATCGCGGAATTGGTTGATGATCTGCACCTCGCGGGTGTGGACCAGGCGCGTGCCGCCGGAGCTCATGCGCGTGCGCCCGATGGCTTGGGAGACCTGTTGGCGGCGCTTGGCGGCGTCGAGGATGATCCGGTCCATGCGGTTGATCTCCTCGCGGTAGCGCTGGATCTCCGCGTCGGAGAGGGGATCGTCCGTGCCGGACGGCATGCGGACGTCAAAGTCAGACTCGACGTTCGGGGTGGTCGTGCCGGTCTCGGGGATGTCGGTGCCCTCGGGGAAATCGGTACCGGAGTTAGTGTCAGCGCTCATGCGCTCATAATGTAGTCGCGGACACACCAAAAGCCAAGCATAGGGGCCAGATAGGGGCGGGTGTTCGGGCGTGGGGAACGACTCGTGTCGGCGGCTGCTAGTACGGTTGTAAGCCATCATGGATAACGCGTCTCCTTTTAACTCGAACCCTGCCTCGAAGTCGGACTCCGGCTCCACGCGCAACGTCGGCCAGAATCCCTTTGGCGGAGATAGTGCCGCGCGTGCGTCGCAGGCACCCGTGCCGGGCTTCCGTCCGCGCACCCAGGGCGGTTTCGGCGCGCCCGCGGGCGCTGCAGAGGCCGCCAGTAACGGCCAGCCAGCGGGGGAGGACCCGCTCGTTGCGGGTCTCAACCCCCAGCAGAAGGAAGCCGTGGAGCACATCGGTGCGCCGCTGCTCATTGTGGCAGGCGCGGGCTCAGGCAAGACGGCGGTGCTTACGCGCCGCATCGCGTACCTCATGCATCGCCGCGGCGTGCAGCCGTGGCAGATCCTCGCCATCACGTTTACCAACAAAGCGGCGGCGGAGATGAAAGAGCGCGTGGGGCAGCTGGTAGGTCCCGTTGCGGAGCGTATGTGGGTCTCCACGTTCCACTCCATCTGTGTGCGCATCCTGCGCCAGAACGCGCAGCTTGTGCCGGGGCTGAACACGAACTTCACGATCTACGACAGCGATGACGCGCGCCGGCTGCTCACCATGATTGCCAAGGACATGCAGCTGGACCTGAAGAAGTACACCGGCCGTGTCCTCGCCAACCAGATTTCAAATCACAAGAATGAGCTCGTCGGTCCGGAGGAGGCGCTCGCGGAGGCCTCGAAGACGAAGAACCCGTTCGATACAACAGTCGCGCAGGTCTTCGCCGAGTATCAGCGCCGCCTGCGCGCGGCCAACGCCGTGGACTTCGATGATCTCATTGGTGAGGTCGTGCGCATCTTCACCCAGCACCCACAGGTGGTGGACTTCTATCGTCGGCGTTTCCGCCATGTGCTCATTGACGAGTACCAGGACACCAACCACGCGCAGTACCGTCTTGTCTCCGCGTTGGTCGGCGATGGCGTGGCACCCAATCCGGAACTGTGCGTCGTTGGCGACTCGGACCAGTCTATCTACGCCTTCCGCGGCGCGACCATTCGCAATATCGAGGAATTCGAGCGCGACTACCCGCAGGCGCGCACGATTTTGCTCGAGCAGAACTACCGCTCGACGCAGAATATCCTCAACGCCGCGAACGCCGTCATCGCGCAGAACGAGCACCGCCGCGAGAAGAACCTGTGGACCGCCCACGGGGAGGGGCCCAAGATCATCGGTTACGTCGCGGACAACGAGCACGATGAGGCCCGGTTCATCGCCCAGGAGATCGACCAGCTCGCGGATAGCGGACGCAACTACTCCGATATCGCGGTCATGTACCGCACGAACAACGCGTCGCGCGCGGTGGAGGATATCTTTATGCGCTCGGGCATCCCGTACAAGGTGGTCGGCGGCACGCGCTTCTACGAGCGCCGCGAGATCCGCGATATCGTGGCCTACCTGCGCATCATGGATAACCCGGATGACACGGTGAGCCTGCGCCGCATTATCAACGTGCCCAAGCGTGCGATCGGCGACGCAGCCCAGGGCCACATTGCGGTCCATGCGGACAATATGGGGGTGAGCTTTGGCCGCGCGCTTGTCGATGCCGCGGTGGACAAGGTCCCAGGCCTCGGCGCCCGTGCACGCAACGCGGTGGGGCGCTTCAATGAGATGATGGATGGCCTGCGCGCACAGCTGCCGGGCATGACCAATGAGGTGACAGGGCAGCCGGATCTGGGTGAGCTCATCACGGCGATCCTCGAGGCGACGGGATATAAAGAACAGCTCGAGCAGTCGAATGATCCACAGGATGGTGCGCGCCTCGATAACCTCAACGAGTTGGTTTCCGTCGCGCGCGAGTTCTCCTCGGAGGCCGCGAACCAGATGGCGTTTATGGATGACGACGATAAGGACTTGCTAAAGCAAGCCGAAGAAGACGGAGAAGCCGCGCCGGGCTCCCTGCAAGCCTTCCTGGAGAAGGTCTCGCTGGTCGCTGACGCGGATCAGATTCCGGACTCCGAACAGGGAGTCGTGACACTCATGACGCTGCATACCGCCAAGGGCTTGGAGTTCCCAGTCGTCTTCCTCACCGGCTGGGAGGACGGCCAATTCCCGCACATGCGCTCCCTCGGAGACCCGAAGGAGCTGAGCGAAGAACGCCGTCTGGCGTATGTCGGCATCACGCGTGCCCGTGAGCAGCTGTATCTCACGCGAGCAATTCTGCGTTCGTCGTGGGGCAATCCCTTGACGAACCCGGCCAGCCGCTTCCTCGGCGAGATCCCGGAAGATCTCATCGACTGGCGCCGCGAAGAGCCCGATTCCAGTTTGTCCAGCTCCGGTCACGGAGCTGGAGCGTGGGGCAGTGGTGGAGACGATTATTCTTATGGCCGCAGCTTCGGCCGTGACTGGTCGGGGTACGGGAGCAGCCGCGGTGGCGGCTCGCGTGGTTCCGGGTCGTCCGCGTCTTCCCCAACGCAGCGGCGCCGTGAACCGTCCTCGTCCATGCCAAAGAACAAGAATCTTCACCTTGAGGTCGGCGACCGCGTCAACCATGCCAAGTACGGACTCGGCAAGGTGGTGGCCGCCAGTGGCACCGGCGCTCGCGCGACGGTGACCATTGATTTTGGCTCGGCGGGCACGGTCCGACTCATGCTCATCGGTGGTGTGCCGATGGAAAAGCTTTAGACCGTGCGCGGTAAGCCGGGCTGCAACTAGAAGTTAATGCCCTGCTCGGCGAACCAAGCCTGCGGATCCACCGGCGTGGTGCCGTCCGGGTGAATCTCGAAGTGCAGGTGCGGGCCGGTGGACTGGCCCTCGCTGCCGATGGACGCAATCTGCTGGCCGGCGCTCACGCGCTCACCCACGCCCACGAGTAGGGAGCTGGCCTGCATGTGGCCGTAGACCGACACGGAGCCGTCGTCGTGCTGGACGCGAATCCAGTTGCCGAAGCCCTGTGCGGGGCCCGAGCTGATGACGGTGCCGTCCATGACGGAGACAATCGGTGTGCCAATCGGGTTGGCGATGTCGATGCCGTTGTGCATCGCACCCCAGCGCTGACCGAAGCCGGAAGTGTAGGTACCCGAGGTCGGGAAGACCACCGTGGCGCCGGAGGCCGTGCGGCCGCGCATGCTCGTGCTGAGCGCACCCGTGCTCGTCGACGGAGCGAAAGCCTCAGACAGGCCCGGCACGATGGACGGGTCCAGCACGATGTTGAGCTCGTTGGTCTCTGCTTTGTAATCGATAGTCGGCACAACGCCCTCGTTGAGGACGCCGTTCGCCGCCTGAGCAAAGCCGATGGCGGCGCCCAGGAGGCCAGCACCGTCCACGGCTCCGTTTGACTCCGATTGGGACGACCCTTGCGAGACGTTGAAGGAGGCAACGGGGGTGTGCGCCGTGGCGGCCGGGGCGACGCCGAGCGCCGCGATGAGTGCGGCGGCGGCGAGGCCCGTGCGGTGGGTGCGCTTCATAAAAAGAGTCCTTTTCGGGTTGGACAAAATTCCAAAAAATTACTGCCAGTGGCCGTCGGCGTGTCGCTCCACGATTTCCGGCCACGTTATGGCAACGAAATAAAAGCTATCCCGTGGGTCCGCCATTGGCAACACATCAAAATATGCAGGTAAATGCCCCAAATTCGAAAACCATTCGAACATGCCAGCGTGTTATGCATGTTACTAATGTGAAAGGTGTTACAACTGTAAAGTCTCGATTTAGCGAACGGGGGTAAGGGTCGGGGGTGGCTAAATATCGTCTCTGTAACATTCAGTATCCTCCCAGCTCATCAGCATCTCCGAACGCTGCACACAGAAGAAATCCCTGCGCACGCGAGAGTGTGCAGGGAATTTCTGTGAGAATCGGCGTGTCGCTACCGCGCACCATGTAGCCAGGCCTGCGATGGCGCCTGCGTGCTAAACGAGCGCTCGGCCTCGCGTCCCGGAAGCAGATCGGCTCGGTCGCGTCCCTGCGCGTCGAGCCGTGGGCGGTGGACCCACCACGCGAGTGCCGCCGTGACGAGGGGAACGACCACGCCGACGGCCATCATGAGCCATGACGGCTGGTAGTACGGTAGGCTGCCCCACCGGTATACCTCGCCCGCAATGGTGTGGGCGTCGCGGGTAGTGAAGAAGAAGGCGCTCACATGTCCAGCGAGGATGCCAGTCCACAGGCCGAGGGCAGCGACGAGTCCCGCCTGCAGGGCCGCGACCTTGGCGGCGAAGCCGGGAGCTGCGCCAAGCGAGGCGAAGACTCGGGACTCGCGACGAATGCCGGCGGCGGCGAGCGCGATGACGAGTGCCAACGCGACGAAGGATAGACCTGCGACTGCTGCGGCGAATGGCCAGGTCGGCGGATTGTAGAACTTGTAGACCGCGGAGGAATACCCGTACGCCAGGGGAGCAGGCGGGTTGCCTTCCTCACTGCCATAAATGTCCTCACGAATGGTGTTGTCCTGGCGGCGCGTGATGGGGTCATCGGTGAGCAAGGCAGTACCGGCATAGATGACCTTGACGCCTAGCTCGCGCGCGGCATCCTCGCTCACAAGGGTGAGCGACCTAGCGTGGAGCGGCAGAGCCTCCGCAATGGGAAGCTCCTTGCGTGCTTCTTTCGAAGCTTCCTCCCATGCGTAGCTACCGTCATTGGCAATCTCGACTGCGTCGTAGCGCTTGGACACGACCTCAGTGGTCTTCGCGTCGGCCAAGCCATGTCCCTTGTTGATGACCACGCCGCCGGCGCGCAGCGTTGCCGCCGCGCGGTCGCGATCCTCAGGTGAGTCGAACTTAAAAAGCGAGAACAGATCCTCGATGGTGTCCTGGGACGCGACGATGAGAAGGTTGCCCAGGGGCGATTCGGAGGGATTTGAAGAGGTGCCAGCCAGCGTGGACAGGCAGGCACGCGCGGCGTCTGGATCGATGTCGGTCGTGCGTCCCTGTGCGTCGGCGTATACCACGGCGCTTGGGTCATCGGTATACGCTGCGGCGCACTCCTCGGCCGCGGGAACATAGAGCTGCGTCGAGCTGTCGTCTGGGCCGTAAGGTTCACGCCGCGCGTCCGCATCGAGTGCGTAGACGTCGACCTCCTTGGTCGGGCCGAGGTGTGGCGCAATGCGACCGATGCCCTCGCGGGCGGCCTCCCGGGAGTCCGCATTGACAAAGGCGAGATTGCTCGGCGTATACGTCGCGGCTATGGCCTGGCCTTGGGCATCATCGGTGCGCATCGAGACGACACCACCCACCACGAGTGCGGTGAGCGCGGCGATGGCCGCCACAGCGGGCAGCGTGTGGAGCGAACGGCGCGTGAGCCCGCGGCCGGCGGTGCGCAGCGCGACGGGAGCGCGGCGTGTAGCGTGTGCGACCCAGAAGACGAGCCCTGGAATGCTCAACGTCATCGCCACGAGACCGACGAAGACGATGATGGTCCACCAGTCTCCCCCCGAGACATAGTGACGGTTCCCCGGGGTTTCGGCGAACCATAGGACGAGGGCGCCGATGGTCGTGAGCGCAAGTAAGACGGGGCCGCACACCATCCACCAGCGCCAGCGGACCATGCGGTCGGGTGCGCCGCCAGCCAAGGCACCGGCTAAAGAATTGCGGGCGGTGAGATAGGCAGGCACCGCGGCGGCGGTGATCGAGCCGAGTACGGCGACAAGACACGCGACGCCGATGCTCATCCACGGGATGTGCACGCTCCACCCGGGGTTCGCGATAGCCCACCAGGCCCAGCCGATGCCGCCGCCGAGGACCACGCCGAGCGTGGCGCCGATGGCACCGGCGAAGAGCGCGAAGACCAAGACCGCGGCCGCGATGTGCCAGCGCGACGCACCCTGGGCGGAGAGCATCGCGAACAGTCGCGTGTGGCGAGCGAGCGCCAGCGAGAATACGGGCGAAATAAACAGAACGATAAGCAGTGCGATGACCGCATAGAATGCCAGCGCGCTGAGGATTGCCAACGCAACCTGGCCAGGTGTCATGCCGGCCCAGGCCATCGGCGCGGCACTCGCGTGGTCCGGATTGATCTCAGGGGCATCGGCCGGAGGATGCGTGGCCAGGTCGGTGCTCAGCAGCATGCCGCCGCGCACGTTGACGTATTCGACGTCGGCCCACGAGATCTCCCCGCGTGGCCGGTAGAGCCACGTCACCATGGCCTCCACAGTGGTCGGGAGATCGACCTCGCGGTCATAGAGCGCGCCGTCGATGACGAGCGATTGATATGAAGGCGAGATAGCAGCGACGGTGAGCGTGCGCGTCGTTCCATCGGGCAGGGCCGTGGTGACGGAATCGCCGACAGAGATGTCCATCGCCTCCGCATTGAACTCGTCGAGGAAGATCTCATCAGGCCCCAGCGATGTAGGGAGATCCTCAGGCAAGAAGTCCGGGGAAAGCTGCACGATGGGAGAGTAGTACCTACCCGTCGGAGTAGCATCCGCGCCCTTCGCAACGTCTACGGTGAACTCCAGCTGGCGACCAATTTCGATGGAGTCGGGGACGACGGCCTCGGCATCGGAATACGCGGTGGGCATGCGCTGATCGCCGGTGCACGTTCCCGAGTACATGCCCGGTTCCTGCACGCAGGTCCCGCCTTCGATGGCGAGTTGCTCACCACTCGCGGGACTGGCAAGACGCCCGCTGCCGGAGGCGTCGCTGATGGCCAGCGCAACGACGACTGCGATGGGCAGCGCGATGAGCAGGACTGCGGCGATGAGCCGTCCGGGCGCGCGGAACATGTCGCGCCGGGTGGCGCGGGTGGCGGCGGCAAGGGAAGACATTATTTCTCCTCCTGTCCCGGGCGCGCGGCCTGTGGCGCGCCCGGTTCGCTGAGGCGGCCATCGCGGACCATGACGACGCGGTCGGCCCACGCGGCAAAGCGTGGCTCGTGCGTAACGAGGAGTCCGGAGGCACCGGCGTCAATGCGCGCACGCAGGGCGTTCATCACGTCCTCGCCCGTGGCGGTATCAAGCGCGCCCGTGGGCTCATCCGCGAGGAGGACGCGGCGCGGGCCAATGAGCGCACGCGCAATGGCGACGCGCTGGGCCTGGCCGCCGGAGATTTCCTCGGGGTAGCGATCGGCAAACCCTGCGCCGTCGAGGCCGACCTCGGAGAGGGCGGCATCGGCAAGCTCGCGGCAGCGGGAGGGGGACTCGCCGTCGAGTTCAAGCGGCAGCGTGACATTCTCGCCGATGGTGAGCGTGGAGACAAGATTGAAGTCCTGGAAAACGAAGCCCAAGTGCTTGCGGCGAGCCTGGGCGGCGCGACGCGCGGAGAAGTCCGCGGTGTCGACACCCTCGATGAGCACGCGACCGGAGGTGGGGCGTAGGAGGAGCCCCGCGACATTGAGCAACGTCGACTTACCGGAACCGGAGGGACCCATGACGGCGACGAGCTCGCCGGGGTGTAGCTCGAGCGAAGCGGAGTCGAGCGCCGTGACCTGGCGGGCGCCAGTACCGAAGACGCACGTGACGTCCTGGAGCTCGAGGGGGAGCGGAGAGGCGGCATTCATCGGTTTTCATTCTCCTGTGCGTTGGTGGAAAGGGGAGCGAGCGCTTCGACGCGGTCGAGCCAGCGCAGCGTGGCTTCGAGCTCGAAGATGCGTTTCTCTGAAGCGAGACGGTGGGCGCTGCGCACCTGGGGCATGTCGCGCTGTGCGGCGGTGAGCTCGCGGACGGCCTGGAGCGTGGCGAAGCGTTGGTTATCGAGGAGCGAGACGAGATCGATCTCAGGACGGCGTGCGGCGAGCGCGACTTTGATGACGAGCTCGTCGCGGTCAGCCGCCGGAGGGAGGACGGGCGAGTTGAACCAGCTGTGCAGTTCTGCGCGGCCTTCCTCCGTGATGGCGTACTGATCGGCCTTGCGCCCAGTGGGACCGGTGGTGGTGCCGGACTGAGCGATGAGCTCGTCGCGCTCCAACCGGGTGAGCGTTTGGGAGACCTGTCCGATGTTGAGTGTGGATCCCGTTTCTTCCGCGTAGCCATGCTGCAGGGCGCTCGCGCTCGCCGGCGCGGCCGCGAGCAGGGCCAATAGTGAATGTTTCACTGACATGATGGTCCTTCACGAAAGCGGTATGTGTACTGGTAAGGGCGTTGGTTACTGGGTAACCCGAGAGTTAGATTACCGGGTAACCATTGGGGCGTCAATGGCACGTGCGTTCGGTGGTGTGATGTGGGGGTTTGTATATATGTGTATGGGCGAGGTTCGTACTGGGCCGTCTGAGTGCTACCTCTTTACCCCCGTTTGGCACTAAAGTCTTGAACCTCCCCGGAGTAAAGTGGTGAAACGGGGTAGTTCAGGGGTGAAAATGCTGACGCGTCCGCAAGCGGCATGTGTATTAAAGTGATTTAACACACAGTAGAGGTAAGAGGGGCTTGTGCGGCCCTTATTGCCCGTGATTACACGTGCCGAGGAGCCTGAATGTTCGGTGGCCATGGCTGGGGCGGTGCTGTGGGGAGGAACGAAAAACGCCGAGTGCCCGCCTCCGTGAAGGAGGCGGGCACTCAGCGACGGTAGAAGTGTGAGGCGCTTATTTAGACGTTGATACCGCGCTCAGCGAGCCATGCGGCCGGGTCGACCGGGGTCGTGCCGTCCGGGTGGATCTCGAAGTGGAGATGGGAACCGGTGGAGAAGCCCAGCGAACCCATGCCAGCGATCTTCTGGCCGGCGGTGACGTGCTCGCCGACGGCGACGTCGAGGGTCTGCATGTGGCCGTAGACGGACACGGAGCCGTCCTCGTGCTTGATGCGGATCCACTGGCCGTAGCCGGAAGCCGGGCCCGAGTCGATGACGGTGCCGTCCATGACGGCGAGGATTGGGGTGCCCGGGGAGTTGGCGATATCGATGCCGTAGTGGAAGGAGCCCCAGCGCGGGCTGAACGGCGAGGTGAAAGCGCCCTCGGCCGGGCGAGCGACAGACGGTGCACGAGCAGCTTCATCGGCAGCTTGGCGGGCCTCAGATGCCTGGATAGCGGTGTTGAGCTGCTCGTCCAGGTTGGGCACCGGCTTGACCTCGGCAAGGTTGAGGACCTGCGGGGCGGTGGTGATGGCGGTCATTGCGCCATCAGCGGACTGCTGCAGCTGCTCCTGAGCGTCGCCCAGCGGGTTGGTCGTAGCGGCGAGCTTGACGTCCTGAGTCTCGGAACCGGACTGCAGCTGTGCGGCCGTGGCGCCACCAACGCCTGCGGATGAGACGGCACCCGCGGCGACGGTGAAGAGCGCGATGCGGCCCTTTGCGGTCTGTGCGGTAGCGATCTTGCGGTGGCGGCCGGAGCCGGCGCGCTGAGTCGTGCTTCGCATCTAACTTCTTCTTTCTTGTCCTTCATTCGTTACCAGAGGCGAAACGTTACGATGCGCCCTGTAGGTTTACGAATTTGTGACCTACTTGTTATCAACGAAAGGTAACAATAGCGTCTCGATGAGGGCTGGGCAAGCCGCTTGAGCAGTTCTTAGTCGATTCTTAGCAATCCGCCGTCGCGATGGTAGCAATCTGATAGAAGCCTGTGTCGTATCTTTAGGGCGCATTCCGAACGGAAATTTCGTGTTTGATTACCCCCCACCGCCGAGTCTCAACCTCTTCTTTACATATATAAGGAATAGAAAACGGGTGTCGCTCGTCGTGCCACCCGCGGCCCGCCGCTGGGTCGTGGCAAAGTGTTTTCCATCATGAGCAAGAACACCAGCCCCACCTCGCGCAGTCCTCGCCGCACGCATGCCACACCGGCCGCCGCCCGTGTCGCCTCCCGTGTGAGCGCCCGGAGCAAGGATAAGCAGGCCGCCGCCCCTCGCACCCTCGGTGCCCGCATCCGCCGGATGTTTTTTGCCGTCGCGCTTCCCGATGCCCTCGTGGTCGGCGTCATCATCGCCGTCGCCCTTGCGCTCGTGTTGCTCACCGGTTCGCCCGCGGCGTGGCTGCCCACCGCCATCGCCGAAGGGTGGATGGTTTCCACGCTCGGCTCGGCCAGCGCCGACGGAATCTCCATCGGCGTCGTTCCCGCGTTGCCAGCCTGCCTGCTCTTTGTCATGCTCGCCACGCGTGTGCATTCCTTGGTGAAGAAGCGGGTGAGCGTCAAGGACCTCCTTATTCTGTTGGGCTGCATTATCGCGGTGCCCACCCTCCTCACGCTCATCGCGTGGTTCATGCTCTGGGATGCGGGCAAGGTCTATGACGTCGCGCCGCCGAGCCTACTCACCACACTGCCGCGCGTGTGGATCCTGCATCTCGCTGCCATGGCGGTGGGCATGGGGCCGCGCCTCTGGCGCGCGCTGGCTCGCCGCTACGGTGTGCCGCGCGTCGTCGTCGACGCAGCATCGACGGCGGGCCGCGTGCTCATCGGGTTCGCCACCGTGGCCGCACTCGTCTTCCTCGTCCTTTTTATCGTGCGCTTCGACGCGCAAGCCGCCATGCTCGCCGGATATCCGAAGCTGCCCGGGGTGGGTCTGGCGGGGCTTATCGCGCTGTCCATTTTCTATATCCCCAACGCGATCGTCGCGACAGGCGCCGTGTTGCTCGGCTCCGAGTTCCACCTCGGCACCGCGAGCGTGAGTCTCTTCGATACCGTTCTCTTGCCGCTGCCGCCTCTGCCAATCCTGGCCGCCGTTCCTGCGCAATCCGCGTCCTGGGCTGTGGGCTTGCTCGCGCTGCCTGCCCTCGTTGCCGTAGTACTCTTTCTCCGTGCCCGCCCGAGCTTCGCCCACGCCGCACTCGCCGGCGTCTGGACTGCGCTCGGAGTGGTGCTCGCGTGCTACTTCACGTCCGGCACCCTGGGCTACTACGGGCATGTCGGCCCCATGCTCTGGCTTGCTGCTGGCCTTGCCTTCCTGTGGACGGCAGTGCCCGGCCTCCTCGTTGCCGCCGGCTACTACTTCTTCGACCGCCGCGCCGCGGGTGCTGCTGTGGCGGAAACGGACGAGGAAGAGTCTCACGCGGAGTCGGTCATTGACGAGAGCGAAGCAGAGTCTGACGCCGCCGAGCTCGAGGCAGGGTCGGAGGATTCGGCTGACGATGCTGAAGCCGACGAAGCTGAGCCTGCTGAGACGGTCGATGAAGTCGCGGAAGATACCGATGCACGCGATGAAGTCGCGGATTCTGAAGACAACGAGACTTTCGATGACGAGGTGGACACCGACGCTGAACTCCACGCGGACGCGGAAGCTGAGTCTGACTCTGGCGCTGAGCCGGAGTTTGGTGATGACGCCGAAACCCGGTCCGATGGAGAGGTCGAGGCCGAGGCCGAGGATCAGCGTGGCACGTCCGGGTCTGAGACCGCGGAAGTCACCGGTAAGAACGATGATGCGAAGGACAACGAGCCAGAAGCCGAAGCTGTCGAGGATGAAGTCCTTGAAGGCGAGCTCCTCGACGTCGAGTCCTCTGATGAGGTCTTAGAAGGCGAGATCATCGAGGGCGAGATTGTCACTGATGGGGGCACTGCGGAGGATGGAGACGCGGACACACAACGTTAGGCGGTGAAAAATTCCGCCATGAGGGTGTGACCGGCTACTCTAGGTGTGTGACTTCGACACGTATCGCACCGCTTGAGATCGTTGTGCTTGTCTCCGGCACCGGCTCACTGCTTCAGAACATCCTCGACCATCAAGACGACTCGTACCGTGTCGTCAAAGTTGTGGCCGACAAAGAATGTCAGGGCATCGAGCGCGCTGCTGCGGCTGGCATCCCCACGGAAGTGGTGGCGCTGGCCGAGGACCGCGAAGAATGGAACCACCGCCTGGTGACTGCCGTAGGCAGCCCGGACGCGGTGGTTTCTGCCGGTTTTATGCGGATTTTGGGCGCGGCTTTCCTGGAGCGCTTCGAAGGGCGCACCATCAACACGCACCCGGCGCTGCTCCCGGCGTTCCCGGGCGCGCACGCCGTGCGCGACGCGCTGGCCTACGGGGTCAAAGTCACCGGTTCTACCGTCCATTTCGTCGACGCTGGTGTGGACACCGGCCGTATTATCGCCCAACGGCCCGTCATGGTCGAGCGCGGCGATGATGAAGCCAGCCTGCATGAGCGCATCAAAGTAGTTGAGCGCAAGCTCATCGTCGAAGTCCTGCGCGCAGCGCGCGTGGACGGCGACGCCCTTTCCATCGATCTCTAACACCGATCTTTAGTACAAGGAAGATTTCACACAACCTATGACTGACGCCAAGCAGATCAAGCGTGCGCTTATCAGCGTCTACGACAAGACTGGACTCGAAGACTTGGCCCGTGCGCTCGACGCCGCGGGCGTGGAGATTGTCTCCACTGGCTCGACCGCGAAGAAGATCGCGGATCTGGGTATTGACGTGACCCCGGTGGAGCAGCTCACCGGCTTCCCGGAGTGCCTCGAAGGCCGCGTAAAGACCCTGCACCCGAAGGTCCACGCTGGCATCCTGGCCGATACCCGCAAGCCGGATCACCTCACACAGCTCGAGGAGCTCGGCGTTGAGGCTTTCCAGCTCGTCGTCGTCAATCTCTACCCGTTCCGTGAGACCGTTGCGTCCGGCGCTGACTTCGACGGCTGCGTCGAGCAGATCGACATCGGAGGCCCGTCCATGGTGCGCGCCGCCGCGAAGAACCACCCGTCTGTCGCCGTTGTCGTCGACCCGTCGCGTTACGGTGACGTCGCCGAGGCCGTGAAGAACGGCGGCTTCTCCCTCGAGGAGCGCCGCGCGCTTGCTCGCGACGCCTTCCTGCACACCGCTGACTACGACGCGGCCGTCTCCGCCTGGTTCGTGGACCAGCTCACCGAGGGTGGCGCCACCACGACGCTGCGCTACGGCGAGAACTCCCACCAGTCCGCGACCGTTACCCGCGATGGCTCTGGCAAGGGCCTGGCCAACGCGGAGCAGCTGGGCGGCAAGGAGATGTCCTACAACAACTACCAGGATGCTGACGCCGCGTGGCGCGCCGCCTGGGATCACGAGCGTCCGTGTGTGGCCATCATTAAGCACGCCAACCCGTGCGGCATCGCCGTGTCTGATGAGTCCATCGCTGCGGCACACCGCGCTGCGCATGCGTGCGACCCGCTCTCCGCATTCGGCGGCGTCATCGCCGTCAACCGCGAGGTCTCCGTCGAGATGGCCAAGCAAGTCAAGGACATCTTCACCGAGGTCATCGTCGCTCCGTCCTACGAGGATGGCGCCGTGGAGATCCTCAAGGAGAAGAAGAACCTCCGTATCCTCGTTGCCGAGCACGAGGCTCCGGCAGAGGAAATCAAGCACATCTCCGGCGGCGTCCTGTGCCAGGAGCCGGATACTTACCAGGCCGAGGGCGATAAGCCGGAGAACTGGACGCTGGCCTGCGGCGAGCCGCTCAACGACGCTGACCTCGCTGAGCTTGAGTTCGCATGGCGCTCCGTGCGCTCTGTGAAATCCAACGCCCTCCTGCTGTCCAAGAACAACGCCTCCGTGGGCGTGGGTATGGGGCAGGTCAACCGCGTTGACTCCGCCAAGCTGGCCGTCGAGCGCGCCAACACCCTCGGCGAGGGTGAGGAGCGTGCCCGCGGCGCATTCGCGGCATCGGATGCTTTCTTCCCGTTCCCGGACGGCCTGGAGGTCCTCACCAACGCTGGCGTCAAGGCTGTCGTGCAGCCGGGCGGTTCGATTCGTGACGAGCAGGTCATCGAGGCTGCCAAGGCAGCCGGCGTGACCATGTACCTCACCGGTACCCGCCACTTCTTCCACTAATCCGCATTCCGGACTAGAGGAAGGCGAGGAGAGCTACGAACCCCGGTCCCACGCGTCGTTGCTGCGGCGCGTGCGGTCGGGGCTTTGTGCATGGCTATGATCGAACACTAAGACCACAGCCACGCCCGGTGAAAGGAGACCCCGCGATGACCACGGAGCGTGAGAAGGCGAAGCAACGCAAGCGCCAGGAGCTGCTCGCGGCGGCCTCTGAAATCATGGCGGACGTCGGCTTTGCGCGCACCCGCCTCAGTGACGTGGGCGCAGCCGTGGGAATTTCGGGGCCTGGGCTCTATCGCTACTTTGACAGCAAGGAGACTCTGCTTTCGGAGGTCCTCGTCGATATCTCCACGCGCCTGCTCGACGGCGCGTTGGCTATCCTTGCCGAGCACTGCACGGGGGAGGACGCGGTGCTCGATGATCCGAGCGCAGTGCTCCAGGACCTCATCGATTTCCACGTGGAGATTTGTATGACGGAGCCCGACCGCGTACGCGTGCAAGAGCGCGAGCGGTGGAATATCGTGGCCGTCGACTCGGCGAAGATTCGTTCGCTGCAGCGCAGTTACATGAACGTGTGGACCGATGTCCTTGTCCAGGTGCGCCCGGACTTGGAGCGTTCGACCGCGCGTATGCGTGTGCAGCTTACGGCGGGACTCATCGCATCGTCCCGCTACGTCAACCACTGGGCCGTGCCCGACGTGCTGCGCGCCCAGCTGCGCCAGATGGCCGTCGCTGCCATCTTGGTCTAACCGAGAGGACGCGTGCCAGCCGCGGTCCAGCCGGCAGGGGCGAGGGGGAGCGCGCGTACACCCCCGCGCAGGGGTGTAAATCTATGCCACGGATTTGTTAACTTTTGTAAATTCTCACGCAAACACGCTGATGGGGGACGTTTGGGGGATGGTGTGTCCACATTGGCAGGTGACGCATTGTACATTCTGGAAGAAAAGTGTTGAGCGACACACATAGGCGCGGTACTCTCTGGTTCTAGTTAATTGGGATTAACTGAACTTCACCAAGTTCACTCATCGAGACTTCTAGGGAGCTCATTCATGACTGCACCTACCGCCCCCGCAGCGTCGCCAGCGGCCACGAACCGCGAACGGCATGAGGCCCTCGTCGCGGATTTGCGCGAGTTGCTTGCCACCACGGCGCGCGGGGGATCGGACAAGGCTCGCGAGCGTCACCTCTCGCGCGGCAAACTGCTGCCCCGTGACCGCATTAACCAGCTGCTCGACCCGGGCAGCCCGTTCCTGGAGGTGGCCCCGCTCGCCGCGCACGCCATGTATGGCGGCAAGGTGCCTGCCGCAGGCGTTATCGCCGGCATCGGGCTCGTGGAGGGGCGCCGCTGCATGGTGGTCGCGAACGACTCGACGGTCTCCGGAGGCACGTACTACCCGCTCACCGTCACTAAGCACCTGCGCGCACAGGAGATCGCGGGAGAGAACAACCTACCGTGCATCTACCTCGTGGATTCCGGCGGCGCCATGCTGCTCAACCAGGAGGACGTGTTCCCCGGCCGCGACCACTTCGGTCGCATCTTCTTCAATCAGGCGAATATGTCCAAGCACGGCATCCCACAGATTTCCGCCGTCATGGGCTCGTGCACGGCGGGCGGCGCTTATGTCCCCGCGATGAGCGATGAGACCGTCATCGTCGAAGAACAGGGCACCATCTTCCTCGCCGGCCCGCCGCTCGTGAAAGCTGCGACGGGTGAGGAAGTCACCCCAGAGGAACTCGGCGGCGGCGCCCTTCACGCGCGAACTTCGGGTGTGGCGGACCACCTCGCCACGGATGACGCAGATGCGCTGCGCCGCGTGCGTGCCATCATTGCGACGACCCGCCCGGACCCGCAGGCCCCCTGGGACGTGCAGCCGGTGCGCGAGCCGCAGCGCCCGCAAACGGATCTTTACGACATCGTGCCGGTCGACGCGAAGGTGCCCTACGACGTCCACGAGGTGATCGAGGTCCTCTCTGACGGTGGCGAATACCAGGAGTTCAAGGCCGAGTACGGCACGACGCTCGTCACCGCCTTCGCCCGCATCTACGGCCATCCGGTGGGCATCATCGCGAACAACGGCGTGCTCTTCGGCGAGTCCGCGATCAAAGGCGCGCACTTCATTGAGCTGTGCGACCAGCGCGGCATCCCGCTGCTCTTCCTGCAGAACACCACCGGCTTTATGGTCGGCCGCGAGTACGAGGCCGGGGGCATCGCTAAGCACGGCGCCAAGATGGTCAACGCCGTGGCCACCACGCGCGTGCCCAAATTCACCGTCGTCATCGGTGGCGCATTCGGTGCTGGCAATTACTCCATGGGTGGGCGCGCCTACAGCCCGCGCTTTCTGTGGATGTGGCCCAACGCGCGCATCGCCGTCATGGGCGGACCGCAAGCCGCGATGGTCATGTCTACCGTTAAGCGCACCCAGATTGAGAAGTCAGGCGGGACGTGGTCCGCGGAAGAACAAGAGGACTTTGAGCGCCCCATCCGCGAGAAGTTCGAGGAAGAGTCCCATCCGTACTATTCCTCGGCGCGGCTCTGGGATGACGGCGTCATCGACCCGGCTGATACCCGCCGCGTCGTGGGCTTGGCCCTCGGCGCCGCGTCCAGCGCCCCACTCGGCGACCCCGGCTACGGCATCTTCCGCATGTAAGAGGAGCACATCATGACTAACCACATCGATACCGTCCTCGTCGCCAACCGTGGCGAAATCGCCTGCCGCGTCATGCGCACCCTGCGCGCGGAAGGAGTGCGTTCCGTCGCCGTGCACTCTGCTGCCGATGCCGCCGCGCGCCACACCCGCGAAGCCGACCTCGCCGTCGCCATCGGTCCGGCGCCCGCGCGTGAGTCCTACCTTGTCGCCGAGAAGCTTCTCGATGCCGCCCGCCGCACCGGCGCCCAGGCCATCCACCCCGGCTATGGCTTCCTCTCCGAGAACGCCGAGTTTGCCAAGGCCTGCGAGGACGCCGGCATCATTTTCATCGGCCCGCCGGCCAGTGCGATCGAGACGATGGGCGACAAGATCACGGCCCGCGCCGCCGTCGAGGCCCGCGGCGTGCCCACCGTGCCGGGGATCTCCCGCCCGGGACTTACGGACGAGGAGATCATCGCCGCCGCGCCGGGCATCGGCTTCCCCGTGCTCATCAAGCCGTCCGCGGGCGGCGGCGGCAAGGGCATGCACCGCGTCGAGAACCCGGAGGATCTGCCGGCCGCTCTCGTTACCGCCCGCCGCGAGGCCGCGAGCTCGTTCGGCGACGATTCGCTCTTCCTCGAGCACTTCGTCGACACCCCGCGCCACATCGAGGTTCAGATCATCGCCGATGCCCACGGCAACGTGGTCCATCTCGGCGAGCGTGAGTGCTCCCTCCAGCGCCGTCACCAGAAGGTCATTGAGGAAGCCCCCTCGCCGCTGCTCGACGAGGCGACCCGCGCCGAGATTGGCCAGGCCGCATGCGACGCCGCACGCTCGGTTGGCTACGTCGGCGCCGGCACCGTGGAGTTCATCGTCCCCGCCGCGCGCCCGGACCATTTCTACTTCATGGAGATGAATACCCGCCTTCAGGTCGAGCACCCTGTCACCGAGGAAGTAAGCGGCATCGACCTCGTCGCCACGCAGCTCGCTGTCGCCCGCGGCGAGGAGTTGCCCTTTACCCAGGACGGTATTGTGCTGCGTGGCCACTCTATCGAGGCGCGCATCTACGCCGAGGATCCTGCGCACGACTTCCTGCCCACCGGCGGCACGGTCACCCGCGTCGTCGAGCCCACCGGCCCCGGCGTCCGCGTTGACTCCGGCATCGTGGACGGCTCCGAGGTTACTTCGCTCTATGACCCGATGCTTATGAAGGTCATCGCGCACGGCGCGGACCGGCAGGAGGCCCTGGATCGCCTCGACGCCGCACTCGCCGGCACCGTCGTCGCCGGCGTGGGCGTCAACACCGACTTCTGCCGCTTCCTGCTTAACGTGCCCGAGGTTCGCGCGGGCGACCTCGACACGAGCCTGCTCGAGCGCGTCGCGCCCGACTACGCACCCACGCCGGTGCCGGCAGAGGACCTCGCCGCCGCGGCCCTTATCCTCGCCCAGCCAGGCACCGGTTCCGCTGAGGCCGCGGACGCTTGGGTCGCCGATGGCTGGCGCCTGCGTCACCCCGCCGAGCGCCACGTCCGCTTGGCCGAGGGCACCTCCGGCGTCCCCGGTACCGATGGTGTGGGCACAGTCGTCACCGTCGACCCCGCCGAGTCCACCGTCACGGTTGGTGATACCCCAGCCTTTCAGCGTGCGCTTGACATCAAGGCCGACCGCGAGCCGGAGCAGACCGAGGAAACCACCTTCACAGCGTCTATCGCGAACCTCGGAGCAGGGCAGTGGTCCGTGAACCTCGACGGCACCACGAGCCGCTGGGCGCTTGAGCGCCACGCTGACCAGATTCTGCTCACCGGACCGCGCGGTACGTGGGCGCTCACTGAACAACCCGCGGCGCGCTCGGTCTCGGCAGCGGCCGAGGACGACCACGGCACGCTCGCATCGCCGATGCCCGGCACAGTTGTGGCGCTCGCCGTCGCGGAGGGAGACCACGTCGAGCCTGGCGATGCCGTCGTGGTCGTCGAGGCCATGAAGATGGAGCACGTCCTCCGCGCCGCCGAGCCCGGCACGGTGATCTTCCACTGCGCGGCGGGCGAGACCGTGCCCGCGGGCCAGCCGCTGGCCACGGTGGAGCCAGATACATAAGCCACCACCACGGACCAATCACATCCACACAGCACCTACAGATAACACCCACAGATAAGGAGCACGACCATGACCACCACGACCGCCTCCGGCCCCGACGTCAACATCGCGGACCTTCCTGAGGAGTACCAGGAGCTGCAAAACGTCGTCCGCGAATTCGCCAACGAAGTCGTCGATCCGGTCTCGTACAAGCATGACAAGGAGCATTCCTTCCCGTACGAGGTCCAGGCACAGATGGGCGACATGGGCCTCTACGGCCTGCCCTTCCCGGAGGAATACGGCGGCATGGGCGGCGATTACCTTTCGCTTGGCATCGCGCTCGAAGAACTCGCCCGCGTCGACCAGTCCGTCGCCATGACGCTCGAGGCCGGCGTCGGCCTGGGCATGATGCCCATCTTCAACTTTGGCACTGAGGAGCAGAAGCAGAAGTACCTCCCAGGCCTGGCCTCCGGTAAGGAGCTCGCCGGCTTCGGTCTGACCGAGGCGGGCGCGGGTTCTGACGCAGGTGCGACGAAGACCACGGCGGTCGAGGACGGCGGCGACTTCGTCATCAACGGAACGAAGCAGTTCATCACGAACTCTGGCACGGATATCACGTCGCTCGTCACTGTCACGGCCGTGACCGGCCAGCGCGAGAACGGCAAGAAGGAAATCTCCGCCATCATCGTGCCCAACGGCACGCCAGGCTTCGACGTCTTACCGGCCTACGACAAGGTGGGCTGGAACGCCTCGGACACCCACCCGTTGTCCTTCCGCGACGTGCGCGTCCCGCAGGAGAACCTCCTGGGCGAGCGCGGCCGCGGCTACGCCAACTTCCTCTCCATCCTCGCCGAGGGCCGCGTCGCCATCGCCGCCGTGGCCACCGGCGCGGCGCAGGGCTGCGTCGACGAGTCCGTGAAGTACGCCAAGGAGCGCGTGTCCATGGGCAAGGCCATCGCCGAGTACCAGGCCATCTCCTTCAAGATCGCGCGCATGGAGGCCCGCGCCCACACCGCGCGCCTGGCCTGGCGCGCGGCCGCGGCCAAGATGATTAAGGGCCAGGACTTCCGCAAGGAGGCCTACATCGCAAAACTCGTCGCCTCCGAGGCCGCCATGGATAACGCGCGTGACGCCACCCAGATCCACGGCGGCTATGGCTTCATGAACGAGTACCGCGTCGCCCGCCACTACCGCGACTCGAAGATTCTGGAAATCGGCGAAGGCACCACCGAGGTCCAGCTCATGCTCATCGCCCGCGAGCTGGGAATCTAGGAGTACGCGCATGACTGATACGACCGCCAAGACCGTGGAACAGCGCGGCCTGTGGTTCGAGGAATTCGAAGAGGGCGTGCGCTACCTCCACCGCCCGGGCCGCACCGTGACGGAGGCTGACGATGTCGTCTTCACGACGCTCACCATGAACACCCAGCCGCTCCACCTCGATGCTCACTGGTCGAGCCAGCAGTCGGCATTCGATGGCCAGCGCCTGGTCAATTCCATGTGGACCGTCTCCACCGTGGTCGGACTGTCCGTCGGTCAGCTGACGCTGGGGACCATCGTCGCCAACCTCGGCTTCACCGAGGTCTCGTTCCCACATCCCATGGTCCACGGCGACACGCTCTACGCGGAGACGGTGTGCGTCTCCAAGCGCCTGAGCTCCTCGCGCCCCGGCCAGGGAATCGTCAACCTCGAGCACATCGGCCGCAACCAGCACGGCGACATCGTCTGCCGCGCCACGCGCGCCACACTCGTGCAGTGCTGTCCAGAAGGTCGACCAGAAGGAGAAGACTCATGACCTGGATGCCCGCGGGCCCCGCGATCCTCTTCGTGCCCGCTGACCGACCCGACCGTTTCGCCAAGGCGGCTTCCGCCGCGGACATGGTCATCCTCGACCTCGAGGACGGCTGCCGCCCCGAAAACCGCGCGGCCGCCCGCATCGCTATCGCCGAGTGCGACCTCGACCCGGCGACGACCATCGTGCGCGTCAACCCGCCCGGAACCCCGGAGTTTGCCGCGGACATGGAGATGGTACGCACCACCGCATTCCGCCAGCTCATGTGCCCCAAGGCCGAGGGCGCCGCGAGTATGGAGGCCTTCGCCGCCGAACTGCCTGACGCCCAGGTCATTGCGCTCGCCGAGACCGCCTTGGGGGTCATGCGTGCGGAGGAGACGGCGGCATCGGAAAGCTGCGTGGCACTCTTTTGGGGCGCCGAGGACCTCCTGGCCAGCATGGGCGGGGTCTCTTCCCGCTTTGCCGACGGCGTCTACCGCGACGTTCCGCGCTTCGCCCGGGCCCAGGTCCATCTTGCCGCCGCCGCGCACGGCAAGGCCATGCTCGATGCCGTCTTTATGGACATCCAAGACTCCGTCGGGCTGCAGTCCGAGGCTACCGATGCCGCCGCGCTCGGCTTCGCCGGCAGCGTGTGCATCCATCCCCTCCAGGTCCCCGTTATCCGGGCGGCCTACGCACCCGCCGCCGAACAAGTCCAGTGGGCCGAAGGCCTTCTCGCCGCAGCCGCCGAAAACCCGGGTGCCTTTCGCTATCAGGGGCGCATGGTGGACGAACCTCTCTTTCGCCAAGCCCAGTCCATCCTCAACCGTGCGCGCGTGAGCGCTTAAAACTCCAGGAGAACCATCATGACCATCGCTTCTACTTTCGCCACCCGTTCCACCCCGTACGGCGCCATCGCTGTTGACGCGGACGGCAATGACCTGTCCTACGTCTTTGGCAAGACCCTCGACGAGGGTGCCCCGCCGCTGCGCGAGGACACCCTCGGTGACACCCTGCGCGCCACCGTCCAGAAGTTCCCGTCGCGCGATGCCATCGTGGATGTCTACTCGGATAAGACACTGAGCTACGAGCAGTTCTACAAGCTCGTGCTGGCGCTCGCCTCCGCACTTGCGCGCAAGGGGCTGCGCCCCGGCGACCGCGTGGGTATCTGGTCCACGAACCGCTGGGAGTGGCTCGTGGTGATGTGGGCCTGCCATCACTTGGGCCTCATCCTCGTCAATATCAACCCGGCCTACCGTCAAAGCGAGCTCAACTACGTCCTCGAGAAGTCCGGCACCCGCATGGTCTTCGCCGCGCGCCGCTACAAAGACTCGGACTACCGTTCCATGCTCAACGACGCGCGCAAGCAGCGCGGCACGCAGGTCGAGGACGTCATCTACTTTGGCGGCGACGAGTGGTTCTCCTTTATCGAGGGTCCCGTCGACGACCTCTCCCAGTACACCGCGGGACTGTCCAATACCGACGTGGTCAACCTGCAGTTCACTTCGGGAACCACGGGTTTTCCCAAGGGCGCCTCGCTCACGCACCGCAATATCTTGAACAACGGTTACTTCGTTGGTGAGCTCCTCGGCTTCACCGAGGCTGACCGCGTGTGTACGCCGGTGCCTTTCTTCCATTGCTTTGGCATGGTCATGGCCACCATCGCTGCCTTTAGCCGTGGCGGCGCCATCATCATTCCCGCGCCCTCGTTCAAGCCGCGTGAGTCGCTCAAGGCGGTCCAGGCCGCGGGGGCCACGGCGCTCTATGGCGTGCCCACCATGTTCATTCAGGAGCTCACCGAGGCCGAGGACCACATCGAGTACGGTTCGCCCTACGATCTCTCGACGCTGCGCACCGGTATCATGGCCGGCTCCTCGTGCCCCTCGAAGACCATGCGCGAGGTCATCAGCGAGCTCAATATGCCGGAGGTCGCCATCTGCTACGGCATGACGGAGACCTCGCCGGTGTCCTTCCAGACGCGTGCGGACGACCCGCTGGACAAGCGCGTGGGCACCGTAGGCCAGATCATGCCGCACCTCGAGGCAAAGATCGTCGACGAGGACACCGGGGACATCGTCCCCGTCGGCACCCAGGGCGAGATCCTTGTCCGCGGCTACTCCGTGATGAAGGAATACTGGGAGCACCCGGAGAAGACGGCCGAGGCCATCGACGCCGATGGCTGGATGCGCACCGGCGACCTGGGCGTCTTCGACGACGAGGGCTACCTTTCCGTCACTGGCCGTCTCAAGGACATGCTTATCCGCGGCGGCGAGAACATCTACCCGCGTGAAATCGAAGAATTCCTGCGCACCCACCCGTCTGTCGTCGACGCCGAGGTCATCGGCGTTCCCGACGACAAATACGGCGAGGAAATCATGGCGTGGCTCATCCTTCATGAAGGCGCCGAGCACCTCACCCAGTCCGATATTGCGGAGTTCGCCCACGGCCAGCTCTCGCGCCAGAAGATCCCGCGCTACGTCCACGTCGTCGACTCTTACCCGATGACGGCCTCCGGCAAGGTCCGTAAGGTCGAGCTGCGCGAGATGGCGCCCAAGGTCCTGGGCTGGGTGTAAGCCATGACCGCGCCGAACCCCATGCCTGCAGGCTGGTCCTGCGCAGACATGGCGGCGCAGGCCGCAGACCGACCCTCTGCCCTCGTGCAGGAGCATCTTGATGCCGCCGGTGCCCCCATGTTGGGCGCCGGCTCAGCGCTGCCTCCGCCCGAAACGTGCCTCATCACTCGTTTCGCGCGCTTTGAGTCCGCCGGCGAATTTCTCATCCTGCGCGCACTCGCGCCGGGCGTCACGCTCATGGATATCCAGCGCACGACGCCGGTGGACTATATCGTCGACCTCGACACCATTACGGCCCTGCGCCGCACATAGCCCATCGATTCATTCCTTCCGAGGTGAAACTATGACAACTTCCGCACCCGATTACTTCTTTGAGCGCACCGGCCCTTCGACCTTCGCGCCCACCATCCATGGCGAAGGCGCCTGGTCCAATGAGGACTACCACTTCGCTTGCCTGGCTGGGCTTATCACGCACGTCATTGAGCAGCACCGCCTGGAACACGACGGCGGCAAGCTCGACCTTTCGCGTATCTCTTTCGACATTCTGGGCCGCCTGCCTTTCAAGGAAGCGACCATCGAGGTCACCATCAAGCGCCCCGGCCGCACCATCGAACTCGTGGAGGCCATCTGCTCCATCGGCGAGCGTCCCGTTATTATCGCGCGTGCCTGGTATCTCATCCCGGCCGATACAGCAGACGTCTCCGGCGTCGAGTTCGAACCGCTGCCAGCGCCCGCGTCCTGCCCGCCGCGTGACATGACGTCGGTGTGGAACGGCGGGCTTATCGCCCAAGTCGAGACCCGCCAGCCGCGCGCCTACCGCCCCGGGCGCGCCGCAGCCTGGATTACCTCCCCCAACCACCTCGTCAAGGACGAAGAGCCCATCGCTATCGCCGAGTTCGTCTCCCGCATTGACGTCGCCAACGGCATTGCCGTGCGCGAAGACCCCACGCGCTTCGCTTTCCCCAACGTTGACCTCACCGTGCACTTCTTCCGTCAGCCGGTGGGCGAGTGGACCGGACTCGACACCCGCGTGAGCTGGGGACCCCACGGCCTGGGACTTACTTCGTCGACGCTTCACGACGTTGAAGGCCCCGTCGGCCGCGCCGAGCAGTCGCTCACCGTCCGCGCCATGTAACTCCATGTCACCTGCGCCCTGGCTGTTCATCAGCCGGGGCGCTTTCATGTGCCCACTTAAAAAATCCCTTCAGCACATATAGTCCCGCTTTTAACCGCTCGCACGGGCCTTATATGTCCTGAATGTAGATTTACTCTTCCGGCTGAGTTAGCCGTGCGCGACGCCTTCGGAAAAGAAGAACGTGGCCTGATCGTAAAAGCCCCGCCACCGCGAGTGCGGTAGCGGGGAAATGGCCGAGGAATCCTAGCGGTTCGTGACCGAGCCAAACCCTCGGGCGATAGGAGCGACGAAGATGGCGCGGGCGAAGTACCAGCCAGCCGCCGTGACGAGCATGGCGATGACGAAGAGGATAAAGCCCAACCAGTTGTGCGCCCAGACCTCCGGGTCCACGTCGCCGCGTGCGGCGAACATGTTGTTCAGGTTGCGGAGCAGACCCGTCGCGACAACGAGGAAGACGTGGATGCACAAGAACACGATGAAGTAGACCATCGTGGGGAAGTGGATCTTGCGAGCCAGCGGCGCCGGGTAGATTTTGTTGAGCGTCGCATTTTTCGCGGGCCACATGCCGGACATGCGCACGCCAGAGATGATGGCTAGCGGTGCCGCGACGAAGACCGTAAGGAAGTACGCAATCTGCTGGAGCGCGTTGTAGTGCACCCAACCGTTTTCCGTGGGCCAGTCGAGGCTCAAGTACTGCAGACCAGACGACACGGCGTTGGGGATGACCTCCCAGCTCGTGGGCACGATCTTCATCCACTGGCCGGTGGCGAACAACAGGATAAAGAAGATGATGCCGTTGATGACCCACAGCAGATCCAGCGCCTGGTGCAGCCACAGCGTCAGACTGATCTTGCGCTTGGGGTTCCACTTCGGGCTCCAGTAAGCGGCGGGGCGACGCTCAGTGCGCACCGTCCAGCCCGTACGCACGATCAGCACCATGAGGAAAACGTTGAAGAAGTGCGACCACGAGAGCCACACCGGCGTGCCGATGGGCGCCGAGTCTGGCATGGGCGCATGTCCCGGGTACTTCGCGAGGAACTCCTCGCCGCCCGCGCTGCCCAAGTAGGCACGCGCTGCCCACACGAGGACCACCGCGACCACGGCGAGCGCCACCACGGCGCCGATCCATTGGCCCACGCTGAGCGGACCAAGCTTCTTTGGCTCCTTCTTCGCCGGGGCAGAAGACTTGGACGGCGTTTGCTTCGACGTGCCGCTGGGCTTTTGTGCCGCGGATGCCGACGCTGCAGCGACGGCTGCGCCAGCGCCCGTCGCAGCTGTTGCCGATGCCGCCGGCGCTGAGGGTGCAGCAGCTGGCACCCCAGGTGCCGCCGGAACCGCAGAGGCTGCCGGAGCCGCAGGGGCTGCCGGAGCCGCCGCAGCGCTGGGCGCGGCTGGAACACCAGCCGCCGGAGCTGCGGGAGCACCCGGCACGCCGGGAACAGCGGGCGCCGCTGGTGCGGCCGGAGCACTCGGCGCGGCCGGAACGCCTGCAGCTGGCGCTGCGGGAACTCCCGGTGCGCTCGGTGCGGCTGGTGCTACTGGCGCAGCTGGCGCAGCCGGAGCAGCGGGTGCTGCAGGAGCCGCGGGGACGCTCGAAGAAGTCGGCGCGGCCGGAACGCCAGGTGCCGCTGGGGCCGAAGTCGTGCTGGCAGTGGGGGCCGTGGGCGCTGCAGGTGCAGCGGGCGCAGTGGGTGCTGCGGAAGAGGCCGAAGCTCCAACAACGGCAGTTGCAGCGGGTGCTGCCGGGACCGCTGAGCCCGGCGGCCAGGCCGGGCCGCCCTCGGCACGGGGAAGCCCGCTGCGCAGGGTGGGAGCCTGAGCCGTCTGAGGGACTGAAGTATCGTCGGCTGGTGCAGCCGGCGCGGCGGGTGCCGTAGGGGCCGCGGGCGTGGAAGGCGCCGCGGCTGCTTCGGCGGGAGCGGAAGGCGCAGGTGGGGTGGGAGTTTCGGCGGAGGGCGCTGCGGGGGCAGAAGCGGCAGGCGGCCAAGGCTCGCCATCGGGCGTGCGCGGCAAACCGCGGCGCAAATTATCGGAACTCATAGGCGGATCCTAACCCCCGTGCCCTTTGAGGGCGGCAATTAGTTGCGGAACAACGTCAAAGACGTCGCCCACAATACCGAGATCAGCGATATCGAAGATGGGGGCATCGGGGTCTTTGTTCACAGCGATGATGTGTTTGGAGGTCTGCATGCCGGCGAGGTGTTGGACTGCGCCCGATATACCGAGCGCGATATAGAGGTCGGGGGTCACGGTCACGCCGGTCTGTCCGACCTGGGCGGTGTGGTCGATGTAGCCTGCGTCGACGGCGGCGCGGGAGGCGCCAACGGCGGCACCGAGGGCATCGGCAAGCTCGGTGACGAGTGAGAAATTCTCCGCGGAGCCAAGCCCCAGACCACCGGAGACGACGGTGGAGGCGCCGACGAGGCCGGGGCGGTCCGTCGACGCGGGCGCCGTCTCGCGCGGGGTGATAGACAGGCGTGCGCCTGACCCGGGGACATCGAGCACGGTGACGTTTTGCTCGGCAGCCGGCGCGCGGTGGTCGATGGAGCCGGGCTGCAGCGTGATGAGCGGTGCGCCGAAGGTGGGCGCGGAGACGGAAGTAAAAGTGCCGCCGAAGGCCGCGTGGTGGGCGAGCACACCCTGCCTGTCGTGTTCAAGGCCGGTGGCGCGGGCGCTCACGGGCAGGCGCAGCTGGACGGACAACAGCGCCACGACATCGCGGCCTTGGGGGGAGTGCGGCGCGAGGAGGGCGAGCGGCGGAGCGGCGGCGTAGGCGGCGCGGGCGGTGGCGGCGGCATCGGCAGGCGTGGCCCAGGTGGGGCCTTGGAAAATCTGGGTGGCGCCGAGACTCGCGAGGGCCGCGGGGTCAGCGTTGGCGGGGGCGACGGCGACGGGCGTGCCTACGAGCGCGGCGGCGCCGAGGAGCTCCGCGGTGGAGGCAGCGGGCACGCCGTCTGGCGTGAAGTCAGGGATGACGAGAATGATATCGGTCATGGTGGTCTCCTAAGACGGCTGGGCGGCAAGCTTGTGGGCGAATAGGTACTCGGCGATGGCCTGGCCGGCCGAGCCGTCGTCGGTGAGTTTCTGCCCGGCCTCCTTCGGCGGGCGCTGTGCCACGGCGGTCATGATGGTGCGGGCGACGGAAAAGTCCTCGGCGTCGAGGCCGAGCTCGGCGAGGTCGAGCGTGGTGAGCGGCTTCTTCTTCGCGGCCATGATCCCCTTGAAGTTCGGGAAGCGGCCGTCGGGGAAGGCCTCGGTGAGCGAGACGACGGCGGGCAGCTCGGCGCGGACGTCGGCGTCCTCGCAGGCACCGGTGAGCGTCGTGCCATCAAGCGTGAGGGCGGTGAGTTCGCTGAGGTGCGGCATGTCCAGCCAGGCGGCGATCATGGCAGGCACGAGCCCGCCGATGCCGTCTGTCGACGCGTTGCCCGCAACAATCAGGTCATAGGGTTCCCCGGCGTGACGTAGGGCAGCGGCGAGGGCCTCAGCAGTGAGCGTGAGGTCGGCGCCGAGGAGCGCGGGGTCGGTGACGTGGAAGGCGGCGTCGGCGCCCATGGCGAGAGCCTTGCGAATGGTGGCGGTGGCGTTCTCCGGAGCCATGGCGAAAGCGTGGACCTCCGAGGCGGGGTGATCTGCGGCGAGGGTGAGGGCGAGCTCGACGGCGCGTTCGCAGATTTCGTCAAGGACGGGGTCACTCGTGGCGCGCTCGACGAGGCCAGTGGTGAGATTGAGGGCGCGCTCGCCGAAGGTATCGGGAACCTCTTTGAGGAGGACGGCGATGCGCAGTCCGCTAGTAGAAGCTGGTGGGGTCATGGACGGCTCCGTTCGTGGCTCGAGATTTCAGTTAATCACTAGTAACTGAAGTTAGGTGAAAACTGTGACCTGTGCAACGAAAACGTAAAACGCGCTCGCACCGTGGGGGTGGGAGCGCGCGGGGACTGGCTTGAATTTACTTCGTAGCCTGCTTCTTTGTGGCCTTCTTGGTCTGCTTCTTCGCCGTGGCCGTGGCGATGGAGTCGTTGCGGTTCTTGAGCAACTCGAGGGTGGCCTCGTAACGGTCTTCGGGTGGGGTGGCGCCGAGGGCGGCCAGGGCGGCATCGGCAAGCATGACCGCGGTGTCTGGAATGGACTGGGCCGGCTCATAGGGCGGCGTGCCGTTGTTGGGGCGCATCTCGATGACAGAAAGTGCGATGTGGAAGGGCAGCTCGACGCGCGGGTCATCCTCGCCGACGATGGCGCGGGCGTGGCTACGGAAGTAGTTCTGTAGCGCGGTGCGGGCCTCGTGGTACTCAGAGAGCTCCTCCGAGTTGGCGACCGGCAGCTGGTACAGGCGGCCGACGTTCCAACCGCTGGTGAGTAGCAGGCGGGCCTCGGCGGCGACAAGTGCCCAGAGGATGAGCTCCGGTTCGGCTTCCGAGTGGTCGAGCTCCTCGGCCAGACCGAGAGAGGGCTCGATGGTGGAATTCAGGAGCGTGAGGAAGATTTCCGTCTTGGACGGGAAGTGGTAGTACAGCGAGGCCTGACGAATGCCCACGGCTTCCGCGATCTGGTGCGTAGACGTCGTGGCGAAGCCCTGCGTGGTGAAGAGCTCAGCGGATGCGTCGAGGATCTCCTCGCGCGCCGTGCTGCCGCGGCGCCGAGGGCTATGTTTACGCGGCCTACCTACAGCACCTGCCATGGTGGGACGCCTCCTTCCAGAAAACCGTTACTCTTAACACGACTACACTACCCGATAAACAAATAGAATTTAATTCTGGCTTGCCTGCAAGCCATCAAACACGGCGGCGACCATGCGGCAGGCCGCGCCGTAGGCCGTGCGGTCAAGCGGTGGGAGATCGCCCAATCGCAGCGGGTGGCCGTCCACGTGGTCGCGCCAGTTGCGCAGCTCGAGCGCAAGACCGGTTTCCCAGGCCTGCGTGAGCGCGTCGCGCTGGCTGGAGGTGAGAAGCTCACGCTCGTGGCCGATGGCGATGCGGTCTGGCGTGGGACGTGGCGCGGGGGCCGCCCAGCGCGCGATGGCGGCGATGGGGGAGAGTAGGTGTGCGCGCACGTCGACGAGGACGTCGCGATCCGGCAGGCCATCCACGACGCGCAGCGGCTGCGGACGTTGCGCGAGTGCCTCCTCGAGTAACTGCTCCTCGCCGCCGGTGCCCACGGGCAGGCCGGCATCGACACGATTGGCGGCGCTGTCCTTGCCCGTCGTGGCCTTGAGTCCGACGGATGCAAATAGCTCTTCGAGGTCTGAGTCTTCACCGAGCCAGTAGATGGTGGTCGTGGGGATGGCGTCGCCCGTGGCCGCCGCTCCGGTGAGCCGGACGGGGGAGTCCAGACCTGGGGAACGGAGGACATCGGCAAGCACGCGCGAGAACCACGCGGCGAGTGCCACCTCATCCTCGCGGTGGTCGACGGCATTGCGCACAAGGTCCTGTGCCTCCGCGAGAATACCGCGGGCGGCCGCCGGGGACTCGCAACGGGCAGCGAGTTCGCCCAAGTCCACGAGGGAAGGGTGCAATGCCATGTGTCAACGCTCCTTGATTCACTAGGCTCAGGGGGATCTGTGCTAGCAAGAAATAGTAGCACCCCGCAATGCATGCATTGCGGGGCAGAAAGAGAGGTGGAAAAGCACGACATCCCGCCGCCCACGAGGTGGGAAGCGGGATGGGTACAAACGCTGTTGAAACCCTGCTACTGATTTAGCGGGTGGTGAACGGCAGGAGAGCCATTTCGCGAGCGTTCTTCACAGCGGTAGCGACCTGGCGCTGCTGCTGCGGGGTCAGACCCGTGACGCGACGGGAACGGATCTTGTGACGATCCGAGATGAACAGACGCAGGGTCTTGGTGTCCTTGTAGTCAACCTTCTCGATACCCTCTGCCTTGAGCGGGTTCTTCTTCGGGCGACGGGACTGTTCCATGCGGAACTTCTTGGAGTTATTACGCTTCATAGCCATTGGTCGTTTCTCCCTTTACCAGCTGGACTTACGAACGCCCGGCAGCTCACCACGGTGAGCCATGCCGCGCATACGGACACGGGACAGACCGAACTTGCGGAGGTAGCCGCGCGGACGACCATCGGCCGAGTCGCGGTTACGCACGCGAGACGCGGAAGCGTCGCGCGGCTGACGGTTGAGCTCGAACTGTGCGTCCAAGCGGTCCTCGTCAGAGGTGTTCGGGTTCTTGATGATGGCCTTGAGCTCAGCGCGACGCTCCGCGTAGCGGGCGACGATTTCCTTGCGCTGCTCGTTCTTGGCGATCTTAGACTTCTTAGCCATAGATTAACGCTCCTCGCGGAATTCGACGTGCTTGCGGGCGATCGGATCGTACTTCTTCATGGAGATACGATCCGGATTGTTGCGCTTGTTCTTACGGGTCACGTAGGTGTAACCGGTGCCCGCAGTGGACTTCAGCTTGATGATCGGGCGAATGTCATTACGTGCCATCGGTTAGATCTTCTCCCCACGGGCGCGGATCTTCGCAACGACGGACTCGATGCCGTCGCGGTCAATGATCTTCATGCCCTTAGTAGAAACGGTCAGGGTGATGGTGCGGCCCTCGGAGGGCAGGTAGTAGCGACGACGCTGCACATTGGGGTTCCAACGGCGCGACGTGCGGCGGTGCGAGTGCGAGACCTGCTTGCCGAATTCCGGCTTGCGGCCCGTTACCTGGCAAATAGCCGACATGGGTCTTCTTTCTCCTAGCCGCCCACATCATGGCTTTGTTTGTCCGGCATGTATCTGCGTGAGGGGCAGCGCGCTTTAAAGTGAGGTAAGCGGCGGAACATGCTGGCAAAACGCCAGTAGACGGGGCGTTATACGTACATTGTGACAACAGCAAGGGGAAAGTCTACCGTTCGAGACGTCAATTACCTAATCGCGCCGTAGCGCAGCGTGTGCGGAGGCGATTTCTTTTAAGGTCGTGTGACCTGTATGATTGTTCAAGTTGTCGACGCGCGGGTGCTTGGCTCCTCTTTACTTAAAGGGGTACCACACCGTGTGTTCGATATCTTTAGTACACGACATACATCCCAACTCGGGCACGATCCTTGGATGCGCGTGCTGCCGGCTGGCTCCAGTGGGGCTGCGCGGCGAAGCCTCGCAAGGAACCGACCCGTAGTTCAACCCTGAGGGAAGATATATATGAAGAAGGATATCCACCCGGATTACCACCCGGTGGTCTTCCAGGACGCTGGCACTGGCCACAAGTTCCTGACCAAGTCCACTGCCTCCTCCGACCGCACCGTCGAGTGGGAAGATGGCAACGAGTACCCGCTCATCGTCGTTGACGTGACGAGCGAATCCCACCCGTTCTGGACCGGTGCACAGCGCGTCATGGACACCGCTGGCCGCGTCGAGAAGTTCAACCAGCGCTTCGGTGGCATGGCCCGCCGTAAGAAGAAGTCTGCGAAGTAAGGAGGATAGTAGAAAATGGCAACTCCTAAGTTCAAGATGTCCCGCGCGAACACGCGCGCTCGCCGCTCCCAGTGGAAGGCTGACAACGTCGCCCTTCAGGAAGTGAAGATTGACGGCCAGACCGTGCGCATCCCGCGCCGTCTGGTGAAGGCCGCGAAGCTCGGCCTCATCGACGTCGAGCAGTTCTAGTTTTGCAGGGTCATGTGCCCTGTAGTAAAAACTAGTTGACGCCTCACCTTTTGGGGGTGGGGCGTTTCTGTATTTTCGGTCGAACCTTGCACCTTAATAGTCGTATCTCTAAGGTTGTGTTTGGTCAGATGAGCTTTATGGGACGTCATCGTCGTACCGCGCCGATCGCTATCCTTAATAAAGGCTTTGGACTTCGAAAACCCAGTGTAGATAAGGAATAATGGCGCCTATGAAAATTTTGGTCGTCGATGACGAACAGGCAGTGCGTGAATCGCTGCGCCGCTCATTGAGCTTTAACGGATATGAAGTCCTCCTCGCGTCCGATGGCGCTGAGGCGATAACGATCGTCCAGGACGAGAACCCGGACATCATGGTTCTTGACGTCAACATGCCGAACATGGATGGTCTCGAGGTCTGTCGCACGCTGCGTAGCGAAGGCTGGGCTCGTCCGATTCTCATGCTCACTGCGCGTGACGGTGTCTCTGATCGTGTCGCTGGTCTCGACGCTGGCGCGGACGATTACCTGCCCAAGCCTTTCGCTCTCGAGGAGCTCTTGGCTCGCGTGCGTTCCCTCGTCCGGCGTGCCGCGGCTGATGCGAACGCGAGCTCCCGCCCGGCGGCGAGCACCAAGCTGGCGTTCGAGGACCTCAAGCTCGACGGGGACACACGCGAGGTCTCGCGCGGCGACCGCGCCATTTCGCTCACTCGCACGGAATTCTCTTTGCTGAAGCTGCTTATGGAGAACCCGCGCAAGGTGCTCTCTCGTAACACCATCCTCGAAGAGGTGTGGGGCTACGACTTCCCAACCTCCGGCAACGCACTCGAGGTCTACATCGGCTACCTGCGTAAGAAGACGGAGGCGGGCAACGAGCCACGTCTCATCCACACCGTGCGTGGCGTGGGCTACGTGCTGAGGGAGACGACTCCGTGATTCTGAGGAAGCCCGCGCCTGACGCTGTGGCTTCCGCTGAATCTGGATTTGATCCGCGTACCGAGCCCTGGGGCGAGGCGAGCGGATGGGAGCAGCGGGCGCCACTGAAGTGGCGCCTGTCACTTGTGACGGGCGTGGTCGTCGCCATCGTCGTGACCATCACGACCTTGGCGACGTACGCGGCCGTGTCTGCAATGCTCACCGCGAACGTGGATCGCATGCTTGGGCGTGACGTGACCTCGCTCCTCGAGACCACGATGAAGTTGGAATCGAACGAGCAGATTACCCAAGTCATCGACTCCTACAAGGCCTATCACCCGGACACCCGCGTGGCGTTTTCACCGCCTAACTGGGCTTTCGTGTACGGCGACTCGATACCCGTGGGCGGTGAATTTAGCTTTTCGGGCGCTGGGTCCTCCACGTCCGTGCGCACCGTGGGCGGTGAGCGCATCGTGGCCAAACGGCACGACAATGGCTCGCTCGTTGTCGTGGCCCGTGATTTGACGGATATCAACGCGCTTATCACGACGCTGGGAACGGTCCTCGTTGTCATTACGGCATTGGGCATCCTTGCCGCCATCCTTGCTGGCATGTGGGTCTCGAAGTCCGGTCTGCGGCCGATTACGCGCCTGCAGAAGGCCGCTGACTACGTGACGCAGACGGGCGACCTTCGTCCCATCCTTGTGGTGGGTAGCGATGAGATGGCGCAGCTCACCATCTCCTTCAACGAGATGCTCGTGGCGCTGCAGGAGTCTCGCAAGCGCCAATCCCAGTTCGTGGCCGACGCCGGCCACGAGCTCAAGACGCCCCTGACGTCTATGCGTACCAATATCGAGCTACTCATGATGCTCAACCGCCCGGGCACGACGGCCAATATCTCCGACCAAGACCGCAAGGACTTGGAAGACGACGTGTTGGCGCAGATGACGGAGCTGTCCACGCTCATCGGCGATCTCGTTGACTTGGCGCGCGAGGACGCGGCCGAGAAACAAACCGAGACCGTCGAGCTTCACGAGGTGCTGGAAACCTCCCTCGAGCGTGCACGCCGCCGCCGTCCGGACGTGGACTTCAAGATCCGCATTTCGCCGTGGATCATGGAGGGCGACCAGTTCGCCTTGGGCCGCGCGACGCTCAACCTCATGGACAACGCAGCCAAGTGGTCGCCGCCGCAAGGCACCGTGCGCGTGTCCATGCGCCAAATCAGCGACTACGAAATGCGCCTGCGCGTCGACGACTCGGGCCCCGGCATTCCCGTCGAGGATCGCGAGAAGGTCTTCGAGCGTTTCTATCGTTCCGCCGAGGCACGGTCTATGCCGGGCTCCGGTCTAGGCCTGGCCATCGTGAAGCAGGTTATCGAGCGTCACGAGGGCACGATTACTGTGCGCGAGTCCGCAGATGGCGGCACGCGCATGGAGGTGATCGTCCCAGGCCACCCAGGTGATGGCGAGGTCTACGAGGACGCCGGCGTCGACGCAGGAGAAACTGCCAGCGAGCGCAAGGAAGAATTCGCCAAGCGGTGGTTTAACCAGCGCTAATCTCCCGGCGCGCGGGCAGCCACAAGGCCCACAGTTTATTGCCAGTATTTCTAAGCGGACTCGCAGATTAGTTGCAGAGTTGGCTCAGCCATTCGTTGCACAATAAGTCGCATGACTTTCTGGAACAAGAACCAGAGCGAGCCGCAGGACGGCCACTCGGCGGATAATAGCGATATCACGAACTCTCACGCAGCAGAGGACACAGAGCGCGTAGCGGATAAGGAGCCCTATGGCTCCGAGGCTCATTATGGTTCGACGGCAACCCCGGCAGGGGATGCCGCAGGTTCCCGTGGTGAGCGCTTCGACGAGACCCGCGAGATAGCAGCGCAGGGCCAGCCGAGTCCCACGTATTCGCAGGGCTGGAACCAGCCGCGCACGGAGGATGCGCAGGCAGCTCAGGCGGCGCAATCGGCGCAGCGCCAGCAGCCCTACGCCGCGTGGTTGGGGCAAGGGGCGGGCGCGGGTTACGGCGCCGCCCCCACAGCCGTGGCCCCGCGTGCTGAGAAGTCGAAGAAGTCGGTGAGTCTGCCCGCCGCCTTGGCGCTCATGCTGGCCGGTTCGGTGGCCGCAGGCTCGATTACCGGTGTTGTTGTCTCGAAGAATAGCGATGACTCCGGCACCGCCACCGTCAACGAGGTACTCAACCAGCCGGTGTCGAATACCGAGCCCTCGGGCGATAGTACTAACTCTGACTCCGGCATTGAGGATGTCGCGTCCAAGGTGCTGCCGTCCGTCGTCGCCATTCAGCTCATGACGCGCACCGCTGTCGAGTCGGGCTCCGGCTCCATTATTTCGCCGGACGGCTACGTGCTCACCAACCATCACGTCATCGCGGACGCGAGCCAGGGCGAGCTCGAGGTCACCCTGAACGACGGCTCCAAGCACACCGCGCGGGTGATTGCTTCGGACGCCAACACGGACGTGGGTATTATCAAGATCGACGACGTGCAGGATCTGCCGTACCTCGAGTTCGGCGACTCCTCCTCGCTTAAGGTCGGACAACAGGTCGTCGCCGTGGGCTCCCCGCTGGGGCTAAACGCGACGGTGACCTCGGGTATCGTCTCCGCGCTCAACCGCCCAGTGCGTGCCTCCCAAGAAGGCGGCGAGTCCTCGCTCATCGACGCCATCCAAACGGACGCGGCGGTCAACCCCGGCAACTCCGGCGGCCCGCTCGTGGACATGAACGGCAAGCTCGTGGGCATGAACTCCATGATCGCGTCGCTGTCGTCCGGCTCCTCCTCGTCTGAGGCGGGGTCCATCGGCCTGGGCTTTGCCATCCCGTCCGTCTTTGCGAAGCGCATGGCGGACCAGCTCATCAACAAGGGAGAGGTCACCCACCCCATGCTCGGCGTGCAGGTTGCCGCGCAGCAGCTTTTCGATGGCGCCTATGTCGCCGGCGTCGAGCCGAACAGCCCGGCGGACAAGGCGGGGCTCAAGAAAGGCGACGTTATCACCCGCGTCAACGAACGGCTCATCGATTCTGCTGACTCGCTTATCGCCGCGACCCGTTCCCAGGAATTCGGCGCCACCGTTACCCTCGAGGTCACCTCCGAAGGGGAGGATTCTCCGCGACAGGTAGAGGTAACCCTCACGAGCGAGTAAATTAAGGAACACCGTACATCCCCTAAGAAGAGGAGGGCGCATGACGTCTCCCGTAGACACCCCGCACGCTGGCGATCCACTGGCCGGCTTGGATCTGGACGCCCAGTCCTCGCAGGCGCTCATGGACATCGCCGAGCCGGATGATGATTTCCTCATCGCCACGGAGCGTGAATCCCGCGCTCAGGCCCCGCGCCGCGCGCTCGCTGTCCTCATCACGGACCACCCGGATGAGATGACGGATGAGACCACCCGTCTCGTCACCGAGCTGCTCGTCGAGGCCGAGTTCCAGGTCGATGGGTGCCTCGTGGTGAAGTCGAAGAAGTCCAAGATTCGCCAGGCCATCGAGACCGCCGTCGTGGGCGGCGTCGATCTCGTGGTGACCGTCGGCGGCACAGGCGTGGGCCCGCGCGATAAGACGCCGGAGGCTACCCGCGACGTCCTCGACCAGATGGTTCCAGGCATCGCCCAGGCCCTGCGCTCCTCGGGCCAGGCCTGTGGCGCCGTCGACGCGTGCGTGTCCCGCGGCATCGCCGGTGTGTCCGGCTCCACCGTCGTGGTGAACTTGGCGTCCTCGCGTGCGGCCCTGCGCGATGGCATGGCCACCCTGCCGGCGCTCGTCCACCACCTCGTGGACCAGCTCCAGCGCTACAGCGTCTAGGAGGCAGCTATGACTCAGCCCCGCAAGCGTCGGCGCGCGACACGGCTTTCCGATGCCCCCAACTACGACCGCACCGCCGACCGTCCACCGTTCCAGTCGGCCTTTGGCCCCGACGGCGAGCGCGCCGTGCCCGTCGACGATGAAGCCGCTGCGGCAGGGGAGGAACTCACCGGCGAGGAGTTCTACCGCGCGCAACAGCCGCCGCACTACGGCGCCTAAACCCCTGCCCGAATCCTGTGCGCCAGATCGTCCTCACTGAAATCTCCGTTCCGACGACGGCACTGTCCCGAAAGCAATAATCCCAGGTCGCGAAGAATTTCTCCCGCGAAGGAGAAGACCGCGACCAGGGCACATGGCTTTCGGGACAGTGCTTTTGTGTGTCGCGCATAGAAAAGACCCGGGTGCTCTTCGTAGCAGAAGAGCGCCCGGGCTTGGTGCGGCAGCGCGAGTGCGCGGCTACTTATGCCTGGTGACGGCCACCGTCGAGATCGGTCTCGCGGTTGTTGGTGGCCTTCTCGTCGTACGAGACGGCGCCAGCCTTGTTAGCCTCGAGCAGGTCGCGGATCTCGGTGAGGAGCTCCTCGGTGGTCGGAGCCGGTTCCTCCGGGTCGATGCCCTTGCGACGCTGAGCGGCCTCGTTGAACTTGTTCATCGGCATGATGATGATGAAGTACACAACGGCGGCGACGATAAGGAAGTTCAGAGCAGCGGTGATGATGGCGCCGAGGTCGACGAGGGTAGCCTCGTTGCCCTCGCGGAGGTGGTAGGCGAAACCATTAACGTTGGCACCGCCGAAGAGGGCGATGATCGGGTTGATGAGGTGATCGGACACGGCGGTGACAATGGCCGTGAACGCAGAACCGATAATGACGGCGGTAGACAGTTCGATGACGTTGCCGCGGAGAATGAAGTCCTTAAAACCCTTGAGCATGGGGTTCCTTTCCATAAAAATATCCGGAACCGTTTCAATTAGTGGAAATGATTACCGGAGCATAGATTTCTTAACTTGGTAGAAGTGTAGGTTAAGCACGGCAGCAATGCTATTTATCCTCCCTGTATGCCACCTGTACGCCGCTGTGCCCGACGTAAATTCCTGCAAAAAATTTCTCAGGATTTGAGATCATCCCGTCGCTCGGGGCCCGGTGATGACGACGGTAAGGGGTCCGCTGAGGCTCGCCGCGGCGACGCGGTCAGCCTCCGTGGCGGGCAGCGCTACGAGAATCGTTCCGGGGCGCGCCTGCCCCTTACCGCCCTCGGGTAGCGCCGTCGCCACGACCCTGCCACCTGCAGCGACGAGCGCCGCTGCACTCGTCTCTGGAGTCCCATCAGTCACAGGAATTCCGTCGTCCGGACCGGCGCCCGCGACCCCAGCACCGGGTGGCGCGGCGGCCGCCGTCACGATGCTTACGGTGTCGCCGTGGTGGAGCAACGCCGCGATGTCGGGCTCGGCCAGTTTGAGAGGCACCATGTGCAATCCTGGGTCCGAAAAACTTTGTGTGGTATCACTCACCCCCAGCAATCGGGCGGGCGTGAGGACCTCACCAACGCTGCCCGCGGCGACGAGCACGGAGCCCGCCGGAGTGTCCTCCGGTCCCAGTGCTGCGGCGGGAATCACTTCCTTGGGCACGCGGCGCAGTTCGACGTCGCCGTCGCCCACCACCGAGCCCGCCGGGACGTCACGGGCAAAAACGTAGACCTGCGGGTGCTCGCGCACACTGGCGGCCGCGCTGAGCCCCGCCGCGAGCACGAGCGCCCCTGCGAACCCGCGGCGCAGGATGAGCGTGCGCCCGCGCCCCGGCGTGGACAACTGTTGGCGCGCATGCGCGAGTCGAATGGAAAGCTTCATGCCTCATTAGACTGCGCGCTCCGCCCAAAGGTTCCCGCCGCGGCGGAGGAGTTCTAGGACAGCGGCAGCGCGCGTACGCCCGACTGCGTAAGTACCGCGTTCATCACGGCATCGTGCGGCTCGGCGGGGACGTCCTCGCGCACCTCGTCGTCGAAGACAAGGACGAGGGTGTCCGTGTCCACGCCCGCGAGCGCGCGATCGTAGTAGCCCGCGCCCTTGCCCATGCGCACCCCGGCGGGGGAGACCGCGAGTGCTGGCACGAAGATAAGGTCCAACTCGGCCAGCAGGCTCGAGTCGCGGCGCGGGCCCGTGGGCTCGCCAATCCCTAGCGCGCCCGGGGCGAGCGACTCGGCGCCTTCGTAGCGTGCCCAGAGGAGCTGGCCGTCGTCGCCGGAGATGGGCAGCCATACCTCGGCCGCGCTGGCGTAGAGGGTCTCGGTAAACGCCGCGCCACCAGGTTCTGAGCCCAGCGGAGCGTAGGCCGCGACGCGCAGACCCGCGGCGCGGCGTGCGGCCTCGGCGGCGATGGCGTCATTCGCCGCGGCAAATGAGGGGGTCGCGGCGAACGCGCGGCGTGCTGCGGTGAGCTCGGTGCGCAGGCGCTTCTTCGACTCAAATTTTGCGTCAATCACACCGTAAAACAGTAGTCGGTTCACAAGATGAGAGGGCGTAGCAGGTAGGCTGGCCGTTATGGCTACTACATGTGACGAGGCTCCGCTGGGCGTGAAAACGGTCGTCGTCCCTGCCGCTGGCATGGGCACCCGCTTCCTTCCCGCTACCAAAACGGTGCCTAAAGAACTTCTCCCCGTGGTTGATACCCCGGGTATCGAACTCATCGCAGAGGAGGCCGCGTCTTTGGGCGCAGCCCGTTTGGCGATCATCACCGCTCCCAATAAGCAGGAGGTCATGCGTCATTTCGATGAGTTCCCTGAGCTCGTCGCGACGCTGCAGTCCCGCGGCAAGGATGAGCAGGCCGCCAAGGTCGAGCGCGCCGCGAAGATCATCAAGCCGGTCTCCATCCCGCAGGATAAGCCATTGGGCTTGGGCCACGCTGTGGGCCTGGCCGAGTCCGTTCTCGATGACGACGAGGATTGCTTCGCCGTCATGCTCCCAGACGACATCGTCATGCCCGCCACCGTGCTCGAGGACATGGCGCGCGTGCGTCGTGAGCTGGGGGGCTCCGTGCTGTGCGCCGTCGAGGTCTCGCGCGAAGAGACGTTCAACTACGGCGTCTTCGAGGTCGAAGACACGGACAACGACAACGTGAAGAAGGTCGTGGGCATGGTGGAAAAGCCAGAGCCCAAGGACGCCCCGTCCAACCTCGTGGCCACCGGCCGTTACCTGCTTGACCGCAAGATCTTTGATGCCCTGCGCAAGATCACTCCGGGCAAGGGCGGCGAGCTGCAGCTTACCGACGCCATCGATCTGCTCATCGACGCCGGCGAGCCCGTCCACGTGGTCATCCACCACGGCACGCGCCACGATCTCGGTAACCCGGGCGGTTACATTCCGGCATGTGTCGATTTTGGTCTGCGTTCGGACAAATACGGCCCGGCGCTGTATAAATCACTCAAGGCTATCTTGGCTTCTTATGAAGCCGAGCACGCTGCTGAGTAACACCCTTCGATAGGAGATGGATCATCCATGCGTTCAGTTGAGGAACAGCTAGAGCTCATCACACAGGTGGCGGTCACCCCGGAACCCGTGCGTATCGCGATTGCGAATGCTTTAGGCCTCATGAGCGCCGAGGAGGTCCAAGCCAATGAGCCGCTGCCGGGCTTCCCGCAGGCGGCCATCGACGGGTACGCGGTGCGCGCCGTCGACATCGGCGGCGAGAAGGGCCTTTCCGCACGCCGTCCCGCTCCCGAGGCGGAGGCCGAGGGTGAGGAGGGCGCGGCGGCGCAGGAGGCGGCATCGGCAAGCTCGGTGGAGCGCTCCCTGCCCGTCGTGGGCGAGGTCCCCGCGGGCTCGCGCCAGCCGCTGCGTCTGCAGCCCAAGCAGGCTGTGCGCGTCTATACCGGCGCGCCGTTGCCCACGCTTGCCGATGCCGTCCTTCCGCTGGAATGGACCGACCGCGGGCGCAAGCGCGTCACAGCGTTGCGTCCCGTGCGCTCCGGTGACTTCGTGCGCGGCGTGGGCGACGATATCCAGCCCGGCGATGTCGCGGTGAGTTCCGGCACGGTGCTCACCCCGGCGCACATCGGGCTGCTCGCGGCCGTGGGTCGCAGTAAGGTGCTCGTCTATCCGCGCCCGCGCGTGACGATCATTTCTTATGGCAAGGAACTCGTCGATATCGACAAGGAGACCGGCTTGGGCCAGGTCTACGACGTCAATTCCTATGCGCTCGCGGCGGCGGCGAAGGAGGCCGGAGCGGATGTGCACCGCGTGGGCCTCGTGGAGGGCGAGCCGCGCCGTATTCGCGAAACCATTGAGACGCACGTTGCGCGTTCGGAAATCGTGGTCATCTCCGGTGCCGTGGGCGGCGCTGGCGCCGACGAAATCCGTAAGGTCCTCGACCAGCTCGGCGATATCGATACGACGCGCGTGGCCATGCATCCGGGCTCGGTCCAGGGCTTTGGCGTGCTGGGCGAGTCCCGTGTGCCGACGTTCCTCGTGCCGTCCAATACGGTCTCCGCGCTCGTCATCTTTGAGGTCTTCGTGCGCCCGCTCATTCGCTTGAGCCTGGGCAAGCGCGTCGGTGCGCGCCGCGTCGTGCGTGCCCGTGCGCTCAACCACATCGAGTCGCGTCCCGGCCGCCGCGGCTACATCCGTGCGCGGCTCATGCGCGACGCCCAGACAGCGGACTACCTCGTGGAAGGCCTGGGAGGTGCTGCGGGTGCCCCCGCGCACCTGCTCGCGGGCCTGTCTCACGCCAACGCGATCATCCGCGTGCCGGAAGACGCCACGGATATTCGCCCGGGCGATGTGGTCGACGTCCTGTTCATTACGCAGCGCAACTAGATGTGGAATTTCTTTGGCCGTCGCTTCGATACCCCGGCGACTGGCCCCACTGATACGTATCACCCCGGCTGGCCGGAGGCGACGCCTGCCGTGCGCATTCCCGGCGGCGAGCTCGTGCAGCTGCGCCCCGTGCTCAGCCGCGATGGCGAGGACTGGCGCCAAATGCGCGTGCTCGACGAGTGCTATCTGCGCCCCGTCGAACCCACCGCGCCAACGGGCTGGGAGGCCGCGCACACGCGTGCGGCGTGGCACAATCACCTGTCCTTCCTGCGGTCCTCGGCCCGGGAGGGAAGCATCGTCCCACTTGCTATCACCGTAGGGGGTGACTTTGCGGGCCAAGTGACGCTGGGCAATATCCAACACGGCGCCATCCGCGAATGCTGGATTGGCTACTGGGTCTTCTCCGCGTTCCAGGGTGCCGGCGTGGCCACGGCCGCGTGCGCTCTAGGGGTCGACCATGCCTTTGATCGGGTGGGCCTCCACCGCGTCACGGCGACGTATATGCCGGGCAACCCCGCCTCGGGCGCGGTGCTTCACCACTGCGGCTTCCGCGACGAGGGCTACCTGCGCCGCAACCTCCACATCGACGGCGAGTGGCACGACCATCACCTCGTGGCCATCAACATCGATGACTACGACTCGACGGCCGCGGCACGGCTGCGTGCGGCGGGCCGGATCCTCTAGTGCGCCACGGGTGACTGCGGCGCGACACGGCGCGACGCGGGGACACCCGATCGACACACGAGTCACAAGCTTCACGACCTCGGCGTGTCGGCGCTGCGCTCCCCGCATAAGCGTGTATGTAGCACTAGACTTTTCGCCAACTGTCCGTCTAGGGAAGGTGCTCCATGTCCACCGGTGCCATCATCGTCCTCATCATCGTGGTGTGGCTATTTCTGCTTGCGCCGTGGCTGCTGCGCTCGCAGCGTCCCGTCAAGCACACCGGCGAGGCCTTTGACGACACGCGCGTGCTCTTCAACGGCGACTCCGGCGAGGTCCTCGGCTCGCGTCGCCCGCGCCTGAGCCCCCGCGACGTCCACGTCTCCGCTGATGAGCTCGATGCGGTCAACGAGTACGCGGATGACGCCGTCGCACACGACGACGCACCCGTTGACTTCAGCGAAGGCAACCCGGACGAGGCGCGCTCCCGTGATGACGCGCACGCCAGCGAAGACGGCTCCCGCATGACCATCAAGCGCGCGGCCGCTAATGCGAAGGCCGCTGCGGGTGCTCGGTTCCGTCGCGGCACCGAGCGTGACGCTGACGTCGCTTCCGACGACGCCGAAGATGATGCGCTCGTCGACGAACCGGTCTTTGAAGAGTCCATGGCCGACGCGAAGAACGCGCCCGAGCTCGACGTCGTCGCCGACGAGGTCGAGGCCTTCACGGCCCCGGCACCTGAGGCCGCTGAGGACGCCTACGCCTACGACGACTCCTATACCTCGCCAGTGGACCTGCTGTACCCGGGCGCCGTTGATCCCGCGCCCGCCGTTGACGCCGAGGTTGAGTCTGAAGCAGATCCTGTCGGGGGTGACAGCGCCGACGCAGAAGCAGAAGTTGCCGAGGAAGCTCAGGCTGACACCGCGGAGACCGAGGGCGAAGCGCACGAGGAGTCGGACACTGACCTGTCGAACGATGAGCTCGAGTTCGCGCAGCGTCGCCTGGGCCGCGGCGGCTGGGACCCGGTCGCGGATTCTGCGGCGCGCGTGACGCGCTATCAGCGCCGCCAGCGCGTGCTTGTGTTGTTCGCGGTACTCGACGTCGCCGCGGTGGCGCTTGGCATCGTGGTCGGCGGCTGGACCTGGTGGATCGCCGCCATCCTGGGCATCGCGACCGTCGCGTACCTCGTGGCACTGCGCAACCAGACACGCGCGGAGACCGAGCTGCGCCGCCGCCGCGTCAAGGCCCTACGTCGCGCGCGCTTGGGCGTGCGCACGGCTCAGGACGAGGAGCTCGCCATCCCGCGTAAGCTGCGTCGCCCGGGCGCGGTGGTCCTCGAGGTCGATGACGAGAGCCCCGACTTCGACTTCCTGCCGGTCTACGATCTGCGCGGACCCGGCGACGATGACTTGGGCGGCGCCCACGTGGTCAACCGCCGCGAGCTGCGCGACGAGCTCTCCGCACGCCGCGCCGGTTAACCCGTTCCTTGCAAGAATCCCCTCTGCGAACGCTTCGCAGAGGGGATTCTTGCAAGGAACGGGTAGCCCGCCAGAGACTAGAACTCCGGAACGTTCCAGAGTCCGGAGGTGCCGCGGCGGTGTGAGCCGAGCAGGTGCGTGTCGACCATGCCCACGGCCTCCATAAGCGCGAAGCACGTCGTGGGCCCGACGAAGGTGAAGCCGGCCTTCTTCAGTGCGCGAGCCATGGCGCGTGATTCGGTGGACGTGGACGGTACCTCATCCGCGGTGCGGGGAGCGGGAGTCTCGTTTGGGCGGAAGGACCACAGGAGGTCCGGGAGTCCGCCTTCTTCGCGCAGCGCCACGGTGGCGCGGGCGTTGGTGATCGCGGCCTCGATCTTGCGGCGGTTGCGGATGATGGCGGCATTATTCATGAGACGCTCGACGTCGTTCTCGTCGAAGGCGGCGACGGCGTCGGGGACGAAATCCGCAAAAGCTTTGCGGAAGGCGGGACGCTTGTGGAGGACCGTGGCCCACGACAGTCCGGACTGGAAGCCCTCGAGAACGAGGCGTTCGAAGAGTCCGCGCTCGTCGTAGACCGGCATGCCCCATTCCGTGTCGTAGTACTGCATGAGGACAGGATCCGTCGCCGCCCAGACGGGGCGGGCCAGGCCGTCGGTGCCCACGATGAGCGAGACCGGCGGCTCCGAGGCTGCGGTGGGAAAATCGGGCACGGGGTGGAGATGCGGACGGCGAGCGTCGGCGTCGGCGTCGCAGGCTGGGGCGTAAGCGGGGTCGAAGTCGGGGTGGTCGTTGTTGTGAGTCATGTAATCGTTCATGTTCCTATTGGACTGCGTATGACGCCAAAAAGTTCCCGGAACGGTGTCGGGTCAGCGCGCGGCGTGGGCGGACTCGTGTTCGAGGAGCCAGCGTTTGGCAGCGTCGCCGCCGAGGTAGTGGCCGAGCTGGCCGTCGGAGCGCACCACACGATGGCAGGGCACGACGATGGGGTACGGGTTGGTGCGGCAGGCCGTGCCGGCGGCACGGGAGGCGCGGGCGTTGCCGGCGGCATCGGCAAGCTGGGCGTAGGTGCGGCGCTCGCCGTAGGGGATATGGGAAAGGTGCGCCTGGCAGCTGGCGTGGAAGCCCGCGCGAGCGGGCGCGAGCGGTAAGTCGAAGTCCTGGCGGGTGCCAGCGAAGTATTCCTCGAGCTGACGGACGGCCTCCTCAAGAAGCGGCGTGCGGCAGCCCATGGCGCCTTTCGGCAAATACTCGTCGAAGCGGATATGGAGCAGGTGCTCCTCGTCCGCGATGAGCGTGAGCGAACCAATCGGGGTGTCGAGTTGCGTCCAGAACATCTGCGTCATGGGCACTCCTTTCGCGGCGGGGGTTACAGGTAGTCTAATCACCATGGATAAACCCGCCGTACGTGATGCCGCACTTCTTGTCTTTCGTGCCCTGCTGGGCGTCATCTTTGTCGCGCACGGTGTGGACAAGATGTTCTTTACCGGCATAGACGCAACGGCCGCGCTCTTTGGACAGTGGGGGATTATCCAGCCCACCCTGTCTGCGTGGCTCACGGCCATCATCGAGATGGTGTGCGGCGCGCTGCTCGTGGTCGGGCTGCTCACCACGGCTGCGGCGGGGGTGCTTGCTGTCGTTATGGCGCTTGCGGGCTACTTCGTGCATCTGAGTCAGGGGCTCTTTGCCACAGACGGTGGCTTTGAGTACCCACTGGTGTTGGTAGGGTCATTGCTGATGATTGTCGTCTTTGGCGCGGGCCGCGCCAGCCTGGATGGAGTGTTGAGCCGTGTTGAAGCATGAGGACGTGCAGGCGGCGATCTCCGCGCGCCTGGACGGCGAGGCCTACGCGCTGGAGGATGACGTCATTGACGCCCACCTCGCGGGCTGCCCCGAGTGCGCCGCCTACGCGGAGAAAGTCTCGACGCTCGCAGGATTCTTAGGTGAGTCGGTTTCGGACGGCATGTCGCCGCCGCAGGATCTTTCGGAGGTTATCCTCGCCGGCGTGGAACCGGAGTGGCGTGCCGTCTCCGCCGCGCGGCAGACGGGCCTGGCAGTAGGCCGCGTGCTCATGGCGCTCATGGGCGTCATCTTCGTCGCGTGGGCCATCGCCGTGGTGGGAAGTTCCTCCGGCGTGGCGCAATGGACGGATGGCGGCACGCTCGATCCAGGAGCCGACCCGGATAAGGCGCGCCTTCTCATCGAGGCCGCCGCCCTGCGCTTTGGCCTGGGCATGGGCTTATTCTACTGCGTGTGGCGCCCCGCGTCCGCGCCGGGCGTGCTGCCCATCGTGGGCACGATGTTCATGTTCCTGCTCGGTTTTGTGGTGCGCGACGTGGCGCTGGGCACACTGGATTCCAGCCAGGTATACGCGCTGCTCTCGCTGGCCGGGGCGATTGCCGCGTTGGTGACCACGTGGCTGGCAGACCGCGGCTATATGCTGCGCGCGCTGTGGAAGCAGGCGGCGGCACAGCCGGCGTAAAACGACTGTGGCCCGCGCTTACCGGAGGGTGGGCGCGGGCCGTAGTCGTTGAGGGCTTACTGCCAGCTGGGCAGCCACATGATCGAGTTGTAATACCAGTTCGGGATGGCGAAGCCATAGAGCAGGGGGCTGAAGACGGCGAAGAAAGCGACCACGGCGCACAGGTAGAGGAGGACGCCCGCGGTGCCCCAGCGCAGCGTGCCGCCGCCGAGGGCGTGGACAAAGCCGTTCTTCACGGGTTTGCCGGTGCCAGCTATCTGGCCCAGCGTGAGCGCCAGGAGGATGATGACGAAGGGGATAAACGTCGCGGCGTAGAAGAAGTACATCTGGCGGTCGAAGGAGGCGAGCCAAGGCAGGAAGGCCGCGGCGAAGCCGACGAGCGGCAGGAGGAAGCGGCGGTCGTGGCGGATCACGAGTGACCACAGGCCCCAGAGCAGGACGGGGATGGTGAGCCACCAGATAATCGGTGTGCCGAAGAGGAAGAGCATCTGCTTGCAGTCTTGGCCGCCCAGGCACGTGGTGTCCGTATTGGAGTAATAGAGGATGGGGCGTGCGGCAACGAGCCATGCCCACGGCTTGGAATCCCACGGATGGGAGTGGCCGGAGGACGAGGTCAGCGACGCGTGGAACTCGAGGACGGACTGGTGGTAGTAGAACCAGCCAGCGACGGGCTCCGGGAAATGCTGGAGGAAGGAGTCATCCGGGATGGTGCCGTCCACCTTGGCGTGGCGGTAGACGGAGGTCTCCGAGGCGAACCACGAGCGCCAGGACCACACGTAGACGAGCACCGGCACGAGCACGAGGGAGGCGAGCGCCGCGGGAGTATCGCGCACGAGCGTGCCCACCACGTAGCGGCGCACGCCGTAGCGGCGGCGCAGCGCGAGGTCCGTAAACACGCTGAGCAGGCCGAAGAACATGATGAAGTAGAGGCCAGACCACTTTACGGCCAGCGCCAGGCCGAGCGCGACGCCCGCGGCGAAGCGCCACCAACGGAAACCAAAGCGCGGGCCGAAGTCCGAGTCACCCATGCCGCCGGTGGCCCAGGCGGTGTGGAGGCGCATGCGCATCTGTTCGTGGTCGCGCGCGAGCAAGTAGGCGGCGAGGACGACGAAGAAGACCTGGAAGATATCGAGCATGCCGAACTTCGCGGTGACGAGCAAGACGCCGTCAAAGGCCGCGATGAGACCCGCGAAGGTCGCGACCTTCCACGAGCCGGAGAGGACGCGGGCCAGCTGCATGGTAAGGAGCACGACGCCCACGCCAAAGAGCGCTGCCATGAGTCGCCAGCCCAGCGGCGTGTAGCCAAAGACCATCTCAGACAACGCGGTGATCTGCTTAGCGAGCGGCGGGTGGACGACCAGGCCATAGGCCGGGTTCGACTCGATGCCGCCGATGAGCAGGTTGTCCCAGCTGCGCACCATGTCGTACGCCTGTGGGACGTAGTGCTTCTCGTCGAAGACGGGGGTGCCGCCAGAGACGGGGGCGGTGAGCCCAGCGAAGCGGGTGACGAGCGCCAAAAACGCTATGACGAGCGTCGAGTACGTGTCCGCCCGCGTCCACGGATAACGCCGGGGCGCAGGGATATCGCGCACCGCGTGCGCGCCGTAGAGACGCGAGCGGCGGGTGTGCGAGGAAGACTTCGAAACGGTAGCGGTACTCACAGTCTTAAGAGTCTAGGGGACACACGCCTGAGGGTGGGGCTATAGGCTGGGGAGATATGAGCGCGAATTTCACTTTCCCGAACCTTGAACCGCTGCCCCGCGGGGTTGTCCTTGCCGCCACGCCGTTGGGCAATATCGGGGACGCGTCCGCGCGGCTGATGCAGGCGCTTGCCCAGGCAGACGTCATCGCGGCTGAGGACACGCGCCGCACACGCAATCTCGCCGCGGCGCTCGGCGTGGAGATGACCGGCCAGGTCGTCTCCAACTTCGACCACAACGAGGCCGAGCGTGCCGCCGAGCTTATCGATGCCGCCCGCCGCGGCACCGTACTCGTCGTCACGGACGCCGGTATGCCGCTCGTCTCCGATCCCGGCCATTCCATCGTCGCCGCCGCGGCGGAGGCTGGTGTTCCGGTGACCTGCTTGCCTGGGCCCTCAGCCGCGCCCACGGCCCTCGCCCTGTCCGGTCTTGGTGTCGGGCATTTCATCTTCGACGCCTTTGCCCCGCGCAAGCAGGGCGCGCGCCGGGCCTGGCTCGAGTCCCTGCGCACGGAGCCGCGCGCCGTCGTCTTCTTCGAGTCTCCGCACCGCCTCGCCGACACGCTTGCCGATGCCGCCTCCATCCTCGGGCCCGAGCGTCGCGCCGCCGTGTGTCGCGAGCTCACCAAGACCTACGAGGAGGTCAAGCGCGGCACGCTGGGCGAGCTCGCCGAGTGGGCCGTCGACCATGCGCGCGGCGAAATCACTGTCGTGCTCGATGGGGGAGGGCCCGAAGAAGTGAGCCTGGACGACCTCGTCGCACGCGTTACCGAGCTCGTCGCCGATGGGGTGCGCGCGAAGGACGCGTGCAAGCAGGCCGCGGCGGGCACCGCGGTGAGCAACCGCGAGCTCTATGATGCCTACCTCGCCAGCCGCGAAGGCTAGGCCTGTGGTGGCCACTAGCGACCTCGCGCGCGCCACGATAGAAGAGGAATCCATAATCTGGCTCACAGTTTTGGGGATTGTTGCATAATCGTTATAGGTCCACGTCGCCCTTGTCCCATAAGTGCAGGTCGCGCCGAGGAGCCTGCCTTAAATTCATGGTACAAATCCTGTAATTTTCCTGGGAAAATGCGATTGGTGCAGGTCATGGCCGTGGTTTTTATTTGAAGTGTGTGCGAATTTGGCACACCCTGGTTCCTATGACTAATCGAGAGAACGAAACGAACCAGGGGGCTAGTTCCGCCGCATCTCGCGCGTCTGATGCGACGGGCGCTAGCGAGGCTGACACGCCGAACGATGCAATCTACCAAGGTCCTCTCGCAGCGGGAGACGTGCAAACGCTGCGCGAGGAGTCCCAGGCCTACGAAACGGTCGACGACAAGCTGGAGGCGCAGTCGGCGACGAGCCAGCTGCAGAATATGCTCGTCGAGTCTGACTTTGACCCGAATCAGGTGCCAGAGCAGCCCCGCGAGCTTGCCTCGGAGGCGAAGAATACGCCCATCGATTGGGGCATCGTCGGCATTGCGGGCGTGCTCGTCGCTGCCGTGGTGCTCTGGGGTCTGCTCGCCCCGGACAGCTTTGGCAATTTCGCGTCGAATGGCCTGAACTTCGTCGTGGGCGACTTCGGCTGGGCCTTCGTCCTCTTTGGCACCGTGTTTGTCATCTTCGTCGTCTGCATCGCATTTTCGAAGTTTGGCTCCATTAAACTCGGCGCGATCGACGAAGAGCCAGAATTCTCCACGCCCTCGTGGATTGCCATGATGTTCGCCGCCGGTATGGGCATTGGTCTGATGTTCTACGGCGCGTCCGAGCCGCTCAATTACTACAAGAACGGCGTGCCCGGCCATAACCCGAGCGAGGTTGGCTCGTCCATGGCGCACGCGCTGTTCCACTGGACCCTGCACCCGTGGGCCGTCTATGCCATCGTCGGTCTCGCCGTCGCCTACTCGACCTTCCGCATGGGTCGCAAGCAGCTCATCAGTCAGGCCTTCGTGCCGCTCATCGGCCAGAAGAGGGCCGACGGCTGGCTCGGTCGCGTCATCGATATCCTGTCCATCTTCGCGACGGTCTTCGGTACCGCCGCCTCGCTGGGTCTCGGCGCCATCCAGATTCGTGCCGGCCTGCAGGCCTCTGGCCTCATTGATAACCCGACGAACTCCGTCGTCATCGGCATCGTCCTCGTCCTCACCCTCGCCTTCCTGCTCTCGGCTATGTCCGGCGTGGGCAAGGGCATCCAGTACGTCTCCAACGCCAATATGGCACTCGCCGCGCTGCTCGCCATCTTCGTGTTCATCCTGGGCCCGACGGTGTCCATCCTCAACCTCATCCCGGGCTCCGTGGGCAACTACCTCCAGTATTTCACCGAGATGATCGGCCGCACCGCCGAGTCCAATAACGGCGAGGCCGCCGAGTGGCTGTCCTCGTGGACCATCTTTTACTGGTCCTGGTGGGTCTCCTGGTCGCCGTTTGTGGGCATGTTCCTGGCGCGCGTCTCCCGCGGCCGCTCCGTCCGCGAATTCTGCACCGGCGTGCTGCTCGTCCCCACCGGCGTGTCTGTGGTGTGGTTCGCCATCTTCGGCGGCACCGCCATCCACCTCGAGCAGCAGGGCAACTCGATCTCCGGCGAGTCCTCCGAGGTCGAGCTGTTCAACCTGCTCCACACCATGCCGGGCGGCTTCATCGCCGGTATCGTCGCCGTGATCCTGCTCGCGACGTTCTTCATCACCTCGGCCGACTCTGCCTCGACCGTTATGGGTTCCATGTCGCAGAACGGCGCGACGGACGCCAAGCCGTGGCTGTCTGCCGCCTGGGGTGCGCTCACCGCCGCAGTGGGTCTCACGCTGCTGCTGTCGAACCCGGACTCCCTGTCCAACCTGCAGTCGATCACCATCGTCGTTGCCTCGCCATTCCTGCTCGTCGTCATCGGCCTCATGTTCGCCATCTACCGTGACTTGAGCACTGACGTCATCTACCTCGAGTACCGCGAGTCGCAGGCCTTCCAGCGCAAGCTCGCCCGCGAGCGCCGTCTCCACCGCGAGTACCAGCGCGCCGAGGCCCTCAAGGCCCGCCGCAACGAGCTGCTGCACCTGGGCCGCAAGAAGAAGTAGCTTCTTAAGGCTCCTCGCACGACCCCGTTCTCCCGCCCCACCTGGCCGCGGCGAGCGGGGTCGACGCGTTTTTCGGACGCGACGCGAAATACCTGCAGCCGGCGCGATAGAGTAGTGGGCATGACTGAACCTAAAGACCATGTTGTAGTCAACGTCGCCTGGCCGTACGCCAACGGCCCGCGCCATATCGGCCACGTTGCTGGCTTCGGCGTCCCCTCGGACGTCTTCGCGCGCTACCAGCGAATGCGCGGCGCGAACGTGCTCATGGTCTCCGGAACCGACGAACACGGCACCCCGCTTCTCGTCCAGGCGGACAAGGAAGGCGTGCACGTGCGCGACCTCGCGGACCGCTACAACCGGCAGATCGTCGAGGACCTTGCCGGTCTGGGCCTGTCCTACGATCTCTTCACGCGCACGGCGACGCGTAACCACTACTCCGTGGTTCAGGAGCTGTTCAAGGGCCTGTACAACAACGGCTACATGCTCAAGGAAACGACGCAAGGCGCCATCTCGCCGTCTACTGGCCGCACCCTGCCGGACCGCTACATCGAGGGTACGTGCCCCATCTGTGGCGCTACGGACGCCCGCGGCGACCAGTGCGATAACTGCGGCAACCAGCTCGATCCCGTCGACCTTATCAACCCGGTCTCCAAGATCAACGGCGAGACGCCACAGTTCATTGAGACCGAGCACTTCCTGCTCGACCTGCCCGCCGTCAAGGACGCGCTTGAGGCATGGCTGAAGACCCGCGAGGACTGGCGCCCGAACGTCCTCAAGTTCTCCCTCAACCTGCTCGGCGACATGCGCCCGCGCACGATGACGCGCGACATCGACTGGGGCATCCCGATCCCGGTCGAGGGCTGGCAGGACAACAACGCGAAGAAGCTCTACGTGTGGTTCGACGCCGTCGTGGGCTACCTCTCAGCCTCTATTGAGTGGGCCTACCGCACCGGCAACCCGGACGCGTGGAAGGACTTCTGGCAGAACCCGAACGCCCGCCATTACTACTTCATGGGCAAGGACAACATCACCTTCCACTCCCAGATCTGGCCAGCCGAGCTCCTCGGCTACGCCGGCAAGGGCTCCAAGGGCGGCGAGTCGGGCGTATTCGGCGAGCTGGATCTGCCCACCGAGGTCGTCTCGTCTGAGTACCTCACCATGTCTGGCTCCAAGTTCTCCTCGTCCAAGGGCGTGGTCATCTACGTCAAGGACTTCCTCAAGGAGTTCGGCCCGGATCCGCTGCGCTACTTCATTGCGGTCGCCGGCCCGGAGAACAACGACACGGACTTCACGTGGGACGAATTCGTCCGCCGCATCAACAACGAGCTCGCCAACGGTTGGGGCAATCTTGTCAACCGCACCGTCTCGATGGCGCACAAGAACTTCGGCGAGGTCCCCGTCCCCGCGGCGCTCGAGCCCGCGGACGAGAAGATCCTGAAGCTCGCCGAGGACACTTTTGCCACCGCTGGCGAGGCACTGAGCCATTCGCGATTCAAGCAAGCCATGACCGCCATCATGCACGTCGTCGGCGAGGCCAACGCGTATATCGCAGAGATGGAGCCGTGGAAGCTCGCCAAGGATGAGACCCAGCGCGAGCGCCTGGCCACCGTCCTGTGGACCGCGCTCCAGGTCGTCTCCGACTGCAACGTCATGCTCACCCCGTTCCTGCCGTTTACCGCGCAGAAGGTCCACGAGACCCTCGGTCGCACCGGCGTCTGGGCCGCCGCGCCGGAGGTCCGCGAAGTCACCGACGATCAGCCCGTCGAGCTCGTGGGTGTGGGCCTGCCGCCGGAGGGCCACCCGTACCCTGTCATCACGGGCGACTACACGGCGCAGCAGGCCGTGTGGAAGCGCGTTGACGTTAAGCCGGGCACCGTGCTGGAGAAGCCGAAGCCGCTCATCGCGAAGCTTGACCCGGAGCTGGGCGAGACCGGCCCGGAGTGGGCGCCGGTCCAGAAGCAGGACTAAAAGTGAACTAGGCGAAGGGCACCAGTCGAGATTGTTCTCGGCTGGTGCCCTTCTTCTGGTCTACTTCTGCGCGCCGGAAGCATTAGGAACGGTCGAAGTCGCGCTGCAGGTGCACCAGCCCCAGCCGTTTGTCGCCCTTGGTGTGGATATTGGGCATGCGGCCGGTCTCCTCGAAGCCGAACTTCATGTGCAGCGCGATGGACCCGTAGTTCTCATCCACGATGTAGGTAATCATCGTGCGCACGTAGTCGTTGCCCTCCGCGTGCTCCATGAGAGCCTCCATGAGCGCAGAACCCACGCCCTTGCCCTGGGCCTCCGGCGCGATGTAGATGGAGTCTTCTGCCGTGCCGTAGTAGATGGCGGGAGTGACGAACTGGAAGTACGCCGCCCAGCCGAGGACCTCGCCGTCCTCCTCGGCGACGAAGACGGGGTAGCCCTGCGCCTCGAGGTCTTTCAACCAGTTCTCGCGGTCTTCGACGGATTCCTGCCACGTCACGAGATTGAGCGCCGGCTGTGCTGACGCCCAGTTGTAGATGGCGGAGAGGGAGGGGGCATCGGCAAGCTGGGCTGGGCGGATGAGCATGGGGACTCCTTAGAGGATGAGCTGGAGGGTGTGGAGGTCAAGCCAGGCGTCGAACTTGCGGGTGACTTCGCGCAGAGTGCCGGTGAGGACGAAACCGAACTTCTCATGTAAGGCTACCGAGGTTGCGTTGTTGGTAGTAATCCGTGCCAACAAGGTATGCACGCGCTCGTCGGCGCGAGCGGCCTCGATAAGCGACCCGAGGAGCGCCGTGCCCACCCCGCGTCCGTGCGCGGCGGGGGAGACGTAGATGGTGTCCTCATGGGCCCCAATCCAGATGGCGGGGTCGCCGAAAGGCTTGTAGTACGCAAAGCCGAGGACCTCGCCGTCCTCCTCGGCGACGAGCTGCGTGCCCGTGGCCGCGACGTGGTCGAAGAGTTCCTCGCGCTCCGCGATGCTTGCGGGGAACGCGCGGAAGATGGCGTCCGTCTCTGCGATGGCCCAGTTGAGGATCTCCGTCATCGCCGGGACGTCGGCGCGGGTGGCAACACGAATCTGCATGGTGGTTAAGACTACGCTGGGGGACCATGTCCAAGAAGAAGCCCCGCCCCACGCCCGTTCCCGTCCCCGGCCTCACCGGTCTCTTCGACGCGCATACGCACCTCTACTCGCATAAGGATGCCGACGCGGACCTCGTCGCCCGCGCCGCTTCCGCGGGCGTTGCGCGCATGGTCACGGTGGGTGATGACCTCGCCGAGTCCCGCGAGGCTCTCGCCACGGCCCAGTCCTTCGATAACGTCTGGGCCGCCTGCGCCGTCCACCCCGTGCGCGCCGCGGAGCTTTCCGATGCCGCCCGCTCCGAACTCGCCGCTTTGGTCGCCGACCCGAAGTGCGTGGCCGTGGGGGAGACCGGACTCGATAAGTATTGGATTGAGCACGCGCCGGAGACGACCGCTTCTTTAGAGGTCCAAGAGGAGGCGCTGCGCTGGCACGCGCAGCTGGCGGCGGACGCGGGCAAGACGCTCATGATCCACAACCGCGAGGCCGACGCCGATGTGATGCGTATCCTCGACGACTGCCCTTCTTCGCCCCACGTGATGCTCCACTGTTTCTCCTCGCCGCTGTCTGTGGCGCGCGAGGCGCTCGACCGCGGGTATGTGCTGTCTTTTGCGGGCAACGTGACGTTCAAGCGCAACGAGGAACTGCGCGCCGCCGCTGCCCTGGCACCGGCGGGCCAGCTGCTCATCGAAACCGACGCGCCCTACATGACGCCGGAGCCTTTCCGCGGCCGGCGTAACGAGCCGTCGCTTATCGGCCACACGTGGCAGTGCGTCGCCGACGTGCGCGGCGTGTCTGTAGACCAGCTTGCCGAGGAACTCAACGCGACGTTCGACGCGGTGTTCCTTAAGCGATAATCGACTGCGCGATGAGCGCGATCGCGGCCGTCACGGCGACGACGAGGACGATCCGGTTGAGCATGACCGTGTCGATAAACCGGTTGAGGCGCCGCGCGACGAAAAGCCCCGCGAAAGCCACCGGGAGGTAGGCCAGCGCCGTGGTGAGCTGCAGCTGCGAAATCTGGCCCGCGGTGCCCAGCGTGACAAGCGAGATGATGCAGCCGATGACGAACGTGCCCGAGAGCGTGCCGCGCACGCGTGCTGGGTCAAAGTCTTTGAGGATGAGCGCCATGGGCGGACCACCGATGGACGTCGAGGTGCCCAGGAATCCGGAGGCCACGCCCGCGGCCAGAGTGTTGGGCGTGTTGTGCTTGGGCGTCCAGCCCAAACCGGAGAGCGTCATGGCCAGCAGCACGGCGCAACCAATGACGATGCCCAGCCCGCGGTGGGAGAGCGCCGCCACCGCCCACGCGCCCAGCAGTGAGCCGGGCACGCGCGCCGCGCTCGAGAGCGCCACGATGCGCCACGCGATGGCCGCGCGGTGCTGCCACGCTGTCACCGACGCGATACACAGCGCGAGCACGAGGATGACAGCGGGGACGAGCTCCGGGGCGACCATCGCGATGATCGGCGTGGCAATCGTTCCCAGTCCAAAGCCGATGGTGCCCTGGCAGAGGGTGCCGACGAAGATGAGGACTCCCAACGCGATGTAGACGGTCATGCCCCCGCGGCTCCCTTCTTCTGTCCTGACACGGCGACCCGTCCACTCTAAACCCCGCCGCGCTGTAACTTTTCCGTGGCCCACGCTCTCGTGCGCATGCCCCGCAGCCATGGAAAGTGATCGGACTCACATGCGTATTAGTGCAGGTCAACCGATCTGCCTGTGGTGCGTGTGACAGGCGAGCTGAGCGTTTCCGGTGTGGCGAAACCCATATCGACTGCTCCGTGCTGTTACCGTATTGTTATTCATCGTTCGCCTGAGCGTCATACGTTGCGCGCGCCGCGTCCCTGCGGTGCCGTTCGACTCCCAGGCCGCGGCAGGGTCAAGATGTGGCTCGCTGCTCACAATAAAAGAGACGAAGAGAGATACATGTCTACCTCGAATCAGATCAAGCGTATTAACAACACTCGCTCCATGCCGCTGCGTCTGGCCACCGGCGGCGTGCTGGGCACCCTCGCCGTCGGCGGCGTCGTCGCAGCCACCGCGCACAAGGACATCACCGTGGACGTCAACGGTGAGACCATGCAGCTCGCGACTTTCTCCACCGACGTCAAGGGCGCCCTCGAGGCCGCCGGCGTGCAGGTCGGCGCGGATGACTTCGTCTCCGCCAACCCGGATGACGTCCTCACCTCCGGCGAGACCATCACAGTCCGCACCTCCAAGCCCGTCGCCGTGACCGTCGACGGTGTGGAAAAGCAGCTCTCTTCCACCGCGCTTACCGTCCAGGACCTCCTGGGCGACATGGGCGATATCGCGCCGGGCGCAGCCGTTAAGGCCGCTGGCGTGGATACGGACGGCGATGCCACCGTCACCGACGGCATGAAGCTCGAGGTCGTCTCCCCGAAGATCATCCAGGTCAACGACGGCGGCAAGGTCACCTACACCTCCATCGCCGCGAAGACTGTGCGCGACGTCATCGAGGCCCGCGGTATCGACGTCGACGAGGACGACCGCGTCACCCCGTCCATGGACACCCCGGTCACCGAGGGCATGACCATCAAGGTTGACCAAGTCTCCACTACGGATTACGACGCTACCGAGTCCTTCGACGCCGAGCCGAACTACGTCGACGACCCGGAGCTCGAGCGGGGCACCGAAGAGGTCCGCGTCGAGGGCACCCCGGGCGAGCGCACCGTAACCCGCCGCCTCATCATGGTCAACGGCGCCAAGGAGTCCAACGAGATTATCAACTCCAAGGAGACCCGCCCGGCCACTCCGGCCACCATCGCGCGCGGCACCAAGGAGCCCTCGGCCGCCCCGGCCGTGGCCGACGGCTCCGTGTGGGACACCCTCGCGCAGTGCGAGTCCACCGGCAACTGGTCCATCAACACGGGCAACGGCTTCTCCGGCGGCCTCCAGTTCACGGATTCCACGTGGCAGGCCTTCGGCGGCGGCGAGTACGCCTCCCAGGCCTGGCAGGCTTCCCGCGAGCAGCAGATTGCTGTCGCCCAGAAGGTTCAGGCAGCACAAGGCTGGGGCGCCTGGCCTGCTTGCACCGCCAAGCTCGGCATCGGCTAAAATTTCCCGCAAGCCCGCACCTCGGTGCGGGCTTTGCGCATTCTTGCGGCTACCCTAGAAGACATGACTGAAGCGAAAGCGGCCCTGCTCGGCCCCGTGGAAATCCGTGAGCTCGCGGCGCGTCTCGACGTGACTCCCACCAAGAAGCTGGGGCAGAACTTCCTCCACGACCCGAACACCATCCGGCGCATCGTCGCCGCCGCGGACCTCGACCGTAGCGACCGCGTCGTCGAGGTCGGCCCCGGCCTGGGCTCGCTTACCCTCGGCCTCCTCGAGGCCGTCGACGAGGTCACCGCCGTCGAAATCGATCCGCGCCTCGCCGCGCAGCTTCCGCACACCGTCGCCGAGCGCGCCCCCGAGCTCGCCGGCAACCTGAAGCTCGTCGAAAAAGACGCCCTCCGCGTCACCGCTTCAGATGTGGGCGAGCCCACCGCGCTCGTCGCTAACCTGCCGTACAACGTGTCGGTCCCCGTCTTGCTGCATTTCCTCGAGACGTTCCCCTCCCTCCGCCGCGTCCTCGTCATGGTCCAGCTCGAGGTCGCCGAGCGCCTCGCCGCCCAGCCCGGCTCCAAGGTCTACGGCGTGCCCTCTGTCAAGGCCGCCTTCTACGGCCCCGTCCGCCAAGCTGGCACGATTGGCAAGAACGTCTTCTGGCCCGCGCCCAATATCGAGTCCGGCCTCGTGCGCATCGATTGCTTTGCCGATGCCCCCTGGCCCATCACCGACGCCTCCCGCAAGGCCGTCTTCCCGCTTGTCGATGCCGCCTTCGCTCAACGCCGCAAGACCCTCCGCGCCGCGCTCTCCGGCCACTACGGCTCCGGCGCCGCCGCCGAGGAAGCCCTCGTCGCCGCGGGCATCGATCCCACGCTGCGCGGCGAGAAACTCGGCGTCGCCGACTTCGTGCGCCTGGCAGGTGTCGCATAATGGGCCAGATTTTTCGCGCCCGCGCGCATTCCAAGGTCAACCTCCACCTCGGCGTCGCCCAGGTCCGCGGCGACGGCTACCACGAACTCTCCACGGTCTTCCAGTCGCTCGACATCCACGACGACCTCACTCTCGAGCTGCTCGACGACCCCACCGCCGCGCCCATCACCCTCACGGTTGACGGCCCCTACGCCGCAGGCGTGCCCACGGACTCCTCCAACCTGGTGTGGCGCGCTGTCGAACTCGTCGCGCGCCGTCACCCGCCCGTCTCGCTGCACGTGCACAAGGGCATTCCCGCCGCGGGTGGAATGGCCGGCGGGTCTGCCGATGCCGCCGCAGCCCTCCGCCTTGCCAACGCCGCCTTCGCCGCGGGGCTCAGCGACGACGAGCTTATGAAACTCGCCGCCCAGCTCGGCTCCGACGTCCCCTTCACGCTCATGGGCGGCACGGCACTCGGCACCGGCCGCGGCGAGGAACTCGTACCCATGATGGCGCGCGGTAGCTACACCTGGGCGATCATCACCAACCGCGAGGGCCTGTCCACGCCCGTCGTCTTCGACAAAATGGACGAGCTGCGTGCGAAGAACCGCGTCGGCGATCCGCGCATGGATACCACCGCCGTAGGCCAAGCTCTCATCAGCGGCGATCCGCAGCAGCTCGCCCGCACGCTCGCTAACGACCTCCAGTCCGCCGCTCTCTCCCTGCGCCCTGACCTACGGAAGATTCTCGAATCCGGCGAGAACGCCGGCGCCCTCGCCGGCATCGTCTCCGGCTCCGGCCCCACGTGCGCGTTCCTCTGCGAGGATGACGCCCAAGCACACAACGTCATCGCCGAGGTCACCGCGGACAACCCGGGCACCCGCGGCCACATCGGCCACGCGCCCGCGCCTGGCGCCGAGCTCCTCGACTAATCCCGCGGTGTCGATGCCGTCCCGAATACGCCGAACGGCCCGCGCACTGAGCGCGGGCCGCAGGACGGGGACTGTTTAGAGCACAGCCATCTCGGTCGGGGTGATGTCGAGCTCGTGGCGGTCGACAACCTCGCCCTTGTAGAGGTCGATGACAACCAGCTCGTCCTTGTTGGCGTCGGTGATAAAAGCGTAGCCGTCCTCAGACTTGAGGATCGGTCCAGGAAGCTGCCACTCTTCCTTTTCCTTCCACTCGGAGATGGCGTCGATCTTCTTCGTCACCTCGCCGGTCTCCGGGTCGATGATGTTGAGCTTGCCGTCGTAGGTCAGCACGAGCGCCTCGCCGAGCGGGCCGCGAGCCAGGGAGCGGAACCAGTAGGAAGAACCGAGGTCGACCTTCTTAGCGGAGTAGTCGTCGGTGTTGATGAGGGAGACCGACTCTGGACGCTCGAACTCGGCGTCCTTCTCCGTCTTGTTGTCGGCCAGGATGATGGGGGACTCCTCAGAACCGGCGGAGTTGCCGGAGCGCTGGTAGCCGTCCTTGCCTGCGTAGGAGGATACGTCGATCTTGTGGAACGCCTTGCCGTCGAAGACAACGGGGCCGTCCTCGCAGCCGAAGAAGAGCTTGCCGTTGCCAGCGGTGGCCTCGCCGTGAACGCCCGGGCACTCGGTGGTCTCGGTGAGCACCTTGCCGTCCTTGTCCAGGTGCTGGATGGTATGGCGCTCGTCCTCGGTGCCCTTCGTCATGACGATGGAGCCGTCCTCGAGCGGGACCGCGACGCCGTGGTGGGCCTCACCAGACTCGAAGGTCGCGACCGGCTCGCCGCCGGTGCCGACCTCGGAGGTCTTGTAGACCTTGGCGACGCCGTCGCCGTCGGAGAATAGTGCGGTGAAACCGTCGTGGTGGACAACGTGGCCAGCGTGCGGTGCCTCGATGTCGACGTCCGTGAGCTTCGGGTCCGCGGTGTAGTAGTGGTTGTGGTCGCCGTGCGGCTTCTTAATGAGGCCGGAATCGTACGAGAGGAACTTGTCGCCCTGGGTGACCATGGCGTAGCGGCCGTCGCCAGCGTTGGACAGGCGCAGGAAGCCCGGGACCTCGTCTTCGCCGATGACCTCGCCGGTCTTCGGGTCGTAGGTCTTCAGGCCGCCGTCGTAGGAGATGACGACGCGGTTGGGCAGCTGTGCGACCTCGAGCTGGCCTTCCTCGGCTTCCATGCCGTCGTGCGAGTGGTCGTGGCCTTCGTGGCCTTCCTCGCCCTCGTGATCGTGCTCGGCGGCTGAGGTCGAGTCAGCGGAATCGGAAGAGTCGGGGCTAGAGCAGCCCGTGAGGATGAGTGCCGTAGCGCCCAAGGCTGCCAGGGGAGTCAACAGAGTTTTCTTCATGGTTTTTAAGACTATTGCTCCTGAAATTCATGTGCAATATGAAAATGTGTTGAAAACACTGTGTGCAGGGGTGCCCGACGGCGCGCGGCCCGCGCCAATTAAGATGGTGAAGCGATATGGCTAACCTCATTAACCTCGAACAAGTCTCCAAGTCCTTCGGCCTGAAAACGCTTCTCGATGGCGTCTCTCTCGGCGTGCAGACGGGGGACCGCATCGGCATCGTCGGCGTCAACGGTGGCGGCAAGACCACGCTGCTCGAGGTCCTCACCGGCATCGAACCCGCGGACTCCGGCCGCGTTTCCCAGACGAAAGATCTGCGCATGGCCGTCGTGACTCAGCGCTTCGAACTGGACGACAACCTCACCATCGGCCAATGCGTCGTTGAGCCGCTCGGCCTCGAGGTCTTCGAGTGGGCCTCGAACGCCAAGGTCCGCGACGTCTTGGGCGGCCTCGGCATCGTCGACCTCGGCCTTGAAACGCCCGTGGGCCAGCTCTCCGGCGGTGAGCGCCGACGTGTTAATCTCGCCGCCGCGCTCGTCCAGGACCTTGACCTCGTCGTCCTCGATGAGCCCACCAACCACCTCGACGTCGAAGGCGTCCAGTGGCTCGCCGAGCACTTGCTCTCGCGCAAGATTGCCCTCGTCGTCGTCACTCACGACCGCTGGTTCCTCGACACCGTCGCCACCACGACGTGGGAGGTCCACGACGGCCAGGTCGACGCCTACGAGGGCGGCTACAACGACTGGATCTTCGCCCGCACCGAGCGCGCCCGCCAGGCTGACGCTATGGAGCAGCGCCGCCAGAACCTCGCCCGCAAGGAGCTCGCGTGGCTGCGACGCGGTGCCCCTGCCCGTACCTCGAAGCCGCGCTACCGCATCGAGGCCGCCGAAGCACTCATCGCTGACGTCCCCGCGCCCCGCAACAAGGTCGAGCTCATGGCCTTCTCTAAGCAGCGCCAAGGCCGCGTCGTCATTGAGCTCGAGGACGCCACCGTCGCCACCCCAGATGGCCGCGTCCTTGTCGACCACCTCACGTGGCGCCTCGCGCCGGGCGAGCGCATCGGCCTCGTCGGTGTCAACGGTTCCGGCAAGACCACGCTTCTACGCGCGCTGGCCGGCGAGCACGAACTCACCGCCGGCAAGCGCATCGAAGGCCAGACCGTCCGCCTGGGCTGGCTGCGCCAGGAACTCGACGATCTTGACCCGTCCCGCCGGCTTATCGACGCCGTCGAGGACGTCGCCACCTACGTCCGCCTGGGCAAGAAGGAAATCTCCGCCTCCCAGCTCGCCGAACGCCTAGGCTTTAGCCCCAAGCGCCAGCGCACGCCCGTGGGCGACCTCTCCGGTGGCGAGCGCCGCCGCCTCCAGCTCACGCGCGTGCTCATGGCCGAGCCCAACGTCCTCCTCCTCGACGAGCCCACCAACGACCTCGACATCGATACCCTCCAGGAGCTCGAGTCCCTCCTCGACGGCTGGCCCGGCACCCTCGTCGTTATCTCGCACGACCGCTACCTCATCGAGCGCATCGCCGACAACACGTACGCCCTCTTCGGTGACGGCAAGCTCACCAACCTCCCCGGCGGCATTGACGAGTATCTCAAGCGCCGCGCCGCGCTCGAGGCCCAAGAAAACTCCGGCGTACTCAACCTCGGCACCCAGCTTTCCGATGCCCCCACTTCTGCCGCCCCGAAGCGTCTCAGCTCCCAAGAGGAGCGCGAGCTGACTAAGAAGATGAATGCGCTCGAGCGCAAGATGGGCAAGCTCGACCAGCAGACTGAGAAGCTCAACGAGAAGATGGCCGCGGCCGCCGAGGCCGTGGACACCGAAGCGCTCACGAAGCTCGACGCCGAGCTCAAGGACGTCGCCGCCCAGCGTGAGGAATTGGAGATGGAATGGCTCGAACTCGGCGAGCAGCTCGAGGGCTAGCGCGGCTTTTCCGCACGCTCGACCTCTGGGGCGCCGTCGTCGCGCTCGTCTTCTTCGTCCTCACGCTTACCCCCTCGTTGCTGCCGCGCACGTGGTTCTACCAGGGGATCATCGGCGGTTGGGCCGCGGGCATCGGCTACCTCGTGGGCCTCGCCTTGCGCTGGGTCTACCGCCGCTACTTGCACCGGCTGCACCCGCTCGCGAACCCCGACACCTGGCCGCCGCGCGTCGCGCGGTGGGTGGCCCGCTGCGTCATCGCCGTGGGCGCCCTCTGGGCGTTGGTCATGGTGTGGTGGTCGCACCGCTGGCAGGTCACGCTTGCTGACCTCGCGGAGCAAACCCGCCCGAGCTACCTCGACGTCGTGCTCGTTCTCCCGCTCGCGATCGCCTCGTTCACCGTCTACCTGCTTATCATCCGCTTTCTCGTCTGGGCCGCCGATACCGCCCAGGCCATCGGCCCACGCCGCGTGCGGCCCCGCGTCCGCAGCGTCTCCGCCTGGGTGCTCGTCCTGCTCGCCTGGTTTTGGTTCGTCTCCAACGCCGTGCCTGGTGCCATCGTCGGTCTCGGCGAGAAATTTTTTACCGAGCAGAATAAGGATCCGGACCCGGCTGTCACGGCGCCCACGGCGCCGGAGCGCTCTGGCTCGCCTGACTCCGCCGTGGACTTTGGAGGGGTGGGCTTTTATGGCTCCCGCTTCGTCGCGGGAGGGGCATCGGCAAGCGAGCTGACAGCGGCGACGGGCAAGCCGGCCAAGGAGCCCATCCGCGTCTACGCCGGGCTTGGCAACGCGGCGGACACGGCCGAGCGCGCGGACCTGCTCATCTCCGAGCTCGAGCGCACCCACGCCCACGACCGCAAGGCCCTGCTTTTCCTCATGACGACGGGTACCGGCTGGGTCTCCGACTACGCGACGCAGAGCTTCGAGCTGCTCTACGGCGGCGATACCGCCATCGCCGCCGGACAATACTCCGCGATGCCCTCCGCCCTGCACTTCCTGGCGGGCGGCGACCAAGTCCGCGCAGCCGGCCAAGAACTGCTCGGGCCGCTCATTACGTGGTGGAACGAGCTGCCCGAAGACCATCGGCCGAAGCTCTACCTCTACGGTGAGTCGCTGGGCACCACCGGCGTCGAGGCCGCGTTCTCCGGCCTGCGCGACGTCGTCAACTCCGTGGATGGCATCCTGCTCACCGGCCCGCCGCATTTCAATCCGCTGCGTACGCAGTTTGTCACGCGCCGCGACCCCGGCTCGACGGAGACGGCGCCGGTCTACGCGGACGGCCTCGTGGTCCGCTTCGCCAACGACGAGGAACACGTGCGCCAGTGGGCGACCACGCGCGACCCAGGTTGGGGCCCGGCCCGCATGCTCTACGTCCAACACACCTCGGACCCTGTCGCGTGGTGGTCTTTTGACATGATTCTCCGTGAACCGGACTGGCTGAGCGAGCCTGCCCCGCCGGGCCATGAGCGCGAGATGACGTGGATGCCCTTCGTCAGCTTCCTCCAAGTGAGCGCGGACCTGCCCGTCGCGGCGCAGGCTCCCATCGGCTACGGCCATAATTACGGCGACTCGGTGCTCGCCGGATTCGCCGCCATCGGCGACGTCGACCTCACTCCCGCGCGGCTTACGGAGCTGGAGAACCAGCTCGTGTCTATCCGTGGCGATAACCCCAAATAGCGCCGGAGGTTATCCCGCGACCTCGGGCTTTCTCGGCCGGGTATTCGTGCGGTCCCTCGTCGCGGAGCACGGCGGCGACGCGGAGAACATGTGGGGCAGCGTCCTCAACGGCGCGGCCCTGCGCGAGACGCCCCTCTTCGTGGGCAACTCGCTGGGCGTCCCCGTTCGGTGACGACTTCAATGACAACTGGTTCGGCCAAGTCGGCCTGGAAATCCTGTCGAATATCGTCAGCAACTACTTCGTGTGCCACGCGCTGGCCGCGCACTCCTACGTCAATGTCGCGATCGAACTCTACGCCGGCTGGGAGTCCACTCGGCCCCGCCCTGGGGGTGGATTAACGTCACGAAGTGATAAACATCGGGGGTTCGCCTTTCCCAGGCGCGCGTGGCTGTGGCACGGTGGAGTGTATGACTTTGAAGCGTTCCACGTTCGTAGCCGTCTCCGCCGCCGCGGTGCTCAGCCTTGCTGGCACCGGCGTCGCCTCCGCCGCTCCGGCGCTGCCCGCCGGCTCCTCCCTTCCCACAGTTGAGCAGCTGTCCTCGCAGGTACCGCGCGTCGAGCTGCCTAACGAGGCCTATGACCTCGCCGATCAGTTCGGCGTTCAGCTCCCGGAGTTCCTCGCCCGTCCGGGCGTGTCGAACGCTGAGCTCAACCGCGTCTCCACCGACGTGACCGCCGCGACCGCCGCGCACCTGCGCAAGCAGGGCCACAAGGACGACACGAACGCTCAGAAGATCGCCCAGGAGTGGGCGAACCAGGCCAAGGACGGCAAGGTGAAATTCGAGGGTAACGCGGGCGACGGCACGACGCACCTGAACGAGGGCTCCGGCAACGTCTACAAGCTCACCCTCCAGGAGGCCAAGGACCGCCTCGCATGGCTCCAGCGCGATGTCCCGGTGCAGAAGTCTCCCAACGCGAAACCCTTCGGTGTAGCATCGGCGACCGACGGCGAGTTCGTGTACCTCGCCGAATACTTCTTTAACTAACGCGCCCTAAGGAGCTCCCATGATCCTCATTAACGTTTCTTTCCACGTCAAGCCGGAGTACAAGGACACCTTCCTCGACGAGGTGCAGTGGTACACGGATGCGTGCAACGCCGAGCCCGGCTGCCTGTTCTTCAAGTGGTACACCGACCCGCAAGATGACCAGCGCTTCTTCCTCATTGAAGGCTACGCTGACGGCACGGATGTCGACCACGTCAACACCGAGCACTTCAAGCGCAGCTGTGAGGAAATGCCCAAGTACCTGCTCGAGACCCCGGACATCATCAACACCAAGATCCCGGGCAAGACCGAGTGGGACAAGATGGCCGAATACAAGGCCGAGTAGCCCACCGCACCCCACGCCCGCGTCCGTCCCGGACGTGGGCGTTTCGCGTTTGAGCACGCGCTACGGCCGGAAGAACGCCTGGGAGTCCGGGAGATCCCACTTGGCATGCGTGCCCACGCGGATATCCACCTCGACGCCCTCCAAGCCTTCTGCAGTAAGGCGGCTTGTGAGGTTGAAAATGCTCCGCCCCACGGTCCGGTCGTCGATGACGAGGCACGTCCGGCAGATGTCCTCCAGCGTGCCCGCGATGAACGTAAAGAGCGTCTCGATGTCTTCATCGGGAACCTCGACCACCGAGTCCCGCGGAGTCCACACCATGATGTGCGCCTCCTGCGAAATGAGGTAGCGCTTGACGCTCTTCTTTAGCGTGCTGACGTTACGCTCGCGCGCGACCTCTTTGATAAGCGAGTCGATGACCTTCACCGAGTCGAGCATGAGCTCGACAGCGCTGCGGGATTCACCCAGGTAGTCGAGCGTCGAGCCGTACGTGTCATCCCACGCGCCTTCCAACGCGAGCCGGTAGATGTAGTCTTCCGCATCGGGGAAGTAGGCCAGCGGCGAGTCGGGGAGAGCGATGCGGTGCAGCTCGCCCGTCGCGGGCAGCGCGCCGGCGCACAAGCCGCCGATGCGCACCCCCTGCGCCGTCACCCGCACCTTCGGCGTCTCCTCCGTGCCGGGAGAAGGGTGCGATGATGGCGGCGCGAAGGTCACGCGTAGCGAGCTGAAGAGGTATTTCTCCGTGGTCCACTGCAGGTGGCGGTGGCCGCGTAGGCGCAGGTGTTCGCTCACGATGGACCGCACATCGCGGCTGAGCACACGCAGTAGTTCGACGGCATCGGCGCGGTGCGCGTCCGGGCACTCGACCGTGAAGGCGAGCTGTGCGCCGCGCTCGGCGATATAGCCAGCGATTTCCTCATCGTTGGCGCCGAGCAACGCGAATTCCTCGACGATGGCTCCCACGCACTCGTCGATGGCGCGCAGCGCCGCGTGGCGCACGCTCCGGTAGGGAGCCGTGCTGGGGAGCAGACGATTGAAACGGCGGTCCAGGTCGGCCAGAGCGACGGCGCCGCGGGGATTATTAGGCAGATAGGTATACGTAGACGAAGACAAGGGGGAATTCGCTTTCTTCCTCGCGCGCCGTAGGGAGGCGTGCAGTGAGGATCCGATGGGGTGGGCAGGGGCAGGCAAACGACGCAGCACGAAGCCGGTCGCGTGATCTCAGATACATGCAACCCCATTGCGGGCACGGGCGCGATCACGGCCACTCATGCACCCCATCGGGAAGGGGAGGACGCTCAACGCCGTTCTGGTCCAGCGTGAGGCGATGGTGCCCAGTATAGCGCCCCGCCCTCACCCGTGCCGCGGTTAAGCTCCGAGCCACTCCTCGAGCACCGTGAGCACGCCGTACTCCGTATTCGGCGGCGCAATCCGATCCGCGATCTCTTTGAGTCGGGGGTGCGCGTTCTCCATCGCCACGGCATACCCGGCTGCCTCCAACAACTCGTAGTCGTTGAGGAAGTCTCCGAACGCTGCGGTGTCTGCGACCGCAACACCGGTGGCATCGGCAAGCTGGCGCAAGCCCGCTCCCTTGTTGCCGTCAGGCGACATGATGTCGAGCCAGACCTGGCCCGACACCGCGACGCCCAGGTGACCCACCGTGCTCGCGAAGGTGGGGTAGAGGTGCTTCTCCGAGCCCCGGCCGCAGAACACGGCGACCTTGATGACGGGGTCCGTGACCGCGCGCAGGTCCTTGATGTACGTCACCGACTTGTAGTATTTCTCCAGCTCCGCCTGAGCCGCCTCGTCGAGAGAAGCTGGCACCACGTAGGCGGTCTCCGGCGTGCACAGCAGCAGCGTGTGCGCCACGGTAAGCGTGTCCGCTGCGTCGAGAATCTCCGCGACATCCGCGGGCGCAATCTCCGTCGTGGAGACCACCTGGCCCTTGTGCATGATGACCGTGCCATTCTCCGCGAGGAACGTGTCGCGGTCTGGGAACATTGCGCGCAGCGTCGCGAGCTGGCGGCCTGACGCTGGCGCGAGAATCATCCCCGCGGCCTCCGCGCGCGCCGCGACCTCCGGCCAGCGCGGCGGCAACGCCCCCGAACCGTCGAGCAGAGTGCCGTCCATGTCTAACGCGACGAGCCGGGGAGTGCGCATGAAGAAATCCTCGCAAACAAAGTAGTGATGTGAAACACTGGCTTACATGACTGTGACTAATGAACACGACGCGCCAGTGTTGCTTTCCGTTCGCCACCGTACCGGACTCATCGAACTCAACCGGCCTAAGGCCCTCAATTCGCTCAATCCTGAGATGATCGACATCATCACGAAGGCCCTGCGTATGTGGGGTCCGGACGACGATATCGATCAGGTCGTGGTCTTTTCCTCACACCCCAAGGCCTTCTGCGCCGGCGGCGACGTCCGCCACGCCCGTTCCGAGGTCCTCGAGGGCGGCGACCCGGATTCCTTCTTCGCGGCCGAGTACGCTCTGAACGCCGCGCTCTCCGAGTTCCCCAAGCCATACATTGCGGTCCTCGACGGCGTCGCGATGGGCGGCGGCCTGGGCATTTCGCTCCATGGCTCGCACCGCATCGTCACCGATAAGGCGTTTGCGTCTATGCCGGAGATGGCCATCGGCTACGTCACGGACGTGGGCGTGCCGTACATGTCCCAGCGCACCATGTCGCCGGCGCTCGCGAAGTTTTGGGGTGTGACCGGCTACCGCATGTACGCCGCGGACCTCCTCTACACCGGTCTTGCGACCGGCTATACCGAGGATCCTGCCGCCTTTATCGAAGACGTCGTCGCTCACGGCATCTCGTCTGCCCAGCTTTCCGATGCCGCCGCCCGCGGCCCCGCACCCCTCGCCGCCCTTGCTCCCGCCATCGAGGAGGCCTTTGCCCATTCGACGTGGCCAGAGATCCTCGCCGCCTGCACGCCGGAGCTGCGTGAGATTGTCGACGAGCTCACCGCGGCGGCGAGCCCCACGTCTATCGTCGCGGCGCTCGAGCTTTATGACTTCGAGTCCCGCGCCGCCGATATCCGCGAGGCGCTCGCCGCGGAGCTGCGCCTGGGCATGCACCTTATCCGCCGGCCGGACTTCGCCGAGGGTGTGCGCGCCGTGCTCGTGGACAAGACGAAGGACGCCGCGTTTAACCCTGCGACCGTGGAGGACGTCGACGTCGCAGCTCTCCGCGCGCAGCTTTAGGTCTACCCCGGTCGGCTACCCCTGTTCGACAAATGTATTTGTCGAACAGTTGCCGGGGTCCTGCGGCGTCTTTAATCTCCGTGGCATGACCGTCTCGATCTTCGATGCTC
>NZ_KQ961729.1:0-2698 GCF_001563605.1 Corynebacterium sp. CMW7794 | reverse complement strand
GACTCCGAGTCCAAGAAGTCACTAGACATCACATTTGAAGGCAAAGTCAAGTGCATTTACATTGATCCGCCATACTACTTCCATGCTTCGAAGGAGCAGGACACCTTTGCTTACAACAGCAATTTCAAGAAGAGTACATGGCTAACTTTCATGGAGAAGCGGCTTCGTATCGCCAAGCGGCTTCTTGCCCCGGACGGTGCCGTCTTCGCACAGATCAGCGATGACGGCGTGGCTGAACTCCATCTCCTGATGAAGGAAATTTTCGGGGAGGAGAATTTCCTCAACAAGATCACGGTAAGGACAAAGTCCCCTTCAGGGTTCGCCAGTGTCAATGCCGGTGTTTTTGAGACAGCGGAATATGTTTTGGCATTCGGAAAAGATAAGCGCCGTTGGACGTTCAACACCCAGTACGTTGAGACTGGGTGGGATAGCAATTATAAGTTCGTCGTTGTCAACAAAGATGACCCGTTTGAAGATTGGGTCGTCTCCAATATTTACGACATTCTCGCTGAACAACACGGTTTTGACTCCGTGGCGGCAATGCGGAAAAGATGGGTAAAGCCGTCGTAGCCGAGATGGCTGCTGAGTACGCGCTAGCACATGCAGATGCCGTTTTCCGTTATACGGCGATCAGTAACAAAGCTGGTTCCGAAATTGTCGAAGTGCGAGGACTATCTAAGGAAAATCCAGACCGTATCTACGCAGTGGAGCGAGAAGGACAGTACACGGTATACGTCCACAATGGGCAAGAGATTGCTTTCTACTCGAAGAAAGTTCGCAACATCAACGGAGTCGATGCGCCAAGCATGGCTGTCACGAATATCTGGACAGATACCCCCTATGAAGGTATTGCGGCAGAAGGCGGCGTGAAGTTGAAAGGCGGAAAGAAGCCCGAAAAGTTGCTGCAGCGTATCATCGCGCTCAACACCAACGAGGGCGACCTTGTGCTTGACTACCACCTGGGCTCAGGAACCACAGCGGCTGTCGCGCATAAGATGGGGCGGCGCTACATCGGTGTGGAGCAATTGGATTACGGTCCCCAGGGAGCCGTCAAGCGTCTCAAAGGTGTGATAGACGGTGAACAGACTGGTATCTCGAAAACCGTTGAGTGGCAGGGGGGCGGAGCGTTTGTCTACCTCGAACTCGCCCAACAAGGTGAGCAACTAATGGATGCGCTCGAATCCGCAAAAGACTCGCAAGGTGTTCAGCAGGTTCTGGACCAAGCTACCAACGACGGCCTGCTAAGACCTTCGGTACTCCCGGAGTCGCTCCAGGGCGCTCAAAATGAGTTCGCCGGGTTGTCGCTCGCACAACAGAAGTCGGTCGTTGCTGAGCTTATTGACAAGAACCGTCTGTACGTCAATGCCTCTGAAATTAATGACATTACATACGAGCTAGACGAATCAGATGTTCTCTTCACTAAGAATTTCTATGAGGGGCGTTAGTCATGACTACACCTACATCCCATGACATGTTCCTATTTCAACAGCTTGATATGTTCTATGATTTTGGGAAGCGGCACCCCTTGCCCGCGCATCTCAAGAACAATTTGAGCGATCGTATCTCCCTGCGTGAATATCAGGAACGTGCTTTCTCCAACACTTTGGAGTACCTGGGGAACACTCAGTTCTCAAAGAATCGTCAAACTCACTTGCTGTACCACATGGCAACTGGGTCCGGGAAGACGGTGATGATGGCAGGGCTGATTCTTCACTACTACAGCCTGGGGTATCGTAACTTCATTTTCTTTGTTAATCAGTCCAACATCATCGAAAAGACTCGGTCCAACTTTCTGGATGCCTCGTCAAACAAGTATTTGTTTGCAGAGGCTATCGAGATCAATGGTGTCCGAGTTCGGGTAAACGAAGTTTCTAACTTCGCTAGCACCGATCCTCATGCCATAAATCTGTGCTTCACAACCACTCAAAAGTTGCACTATGACTTCTTCGATGCGAAAGAAGACTCTCTCACCATAAGTGATTTTGAAGATACCCCTGTTGTCTTGATCTCCGACGAGTCCCACCATGTGAATACTCGCACCAAGAAGGCGACGAAGGCTGAGGCAGAAGAGGACAGGTCCTGGGAGTACGTTGTTAACACCGCGTTTCAAGCAAACCGGGAAAATGTCCTGCTTGAATTTACAGCCACTGTAGACCTACGCGACCCCAATATCCTTGCCAAATACAAGAACAAGATTGTCTTTGACTATCCGCTAGCAAGATTCAGGGAGTCCGGTTTTACTAAGGACTTCAAGAATTACCAGTCTGTTCTTGATCCGTGGGGGAGAACGCTCCAAGCGCTCATTCTGTCGGAGTATCGCCGTAGCCTCTTCGCGGACCTCAAAGTCGCCGCCAAACCTGTGGTGCTGCTTAAGTCACAACGCGTCGATGATTCGCGGGATTTCTACGACGAGTTTTTCCAGCGCTTAAAGCGGCTAACGCCAGATGAAATTCGTGGGCTGGATACCGAAGGTCTGATCCACGAGGCTATAGAGTATTTCAGTGATAGGGACCCCAGTCTGCATTCCCTCTGCTTGAGTATTCAGCACGCTTTTGATGAAGAAAACGCCATCATCATGAATGGCAAGACGGATAACTCAGCTGAGAAGCAGCTGGCCGTGAACTCCCTGGAAGACGTCTCGAACCCCTACCGGATCATCTTCACTGTTGAGGTTACCCTCGTTTAGTGGACACCCTAT
>NZ_KQ961728.1:0-31201 GCF_001563605.1 Corynebacterium sp. CMW7794 | reverse complement strand
ATCACATCGTAGCCGTCAACAAAGGCGGGCTCTCCGTCCTGGATAATTTGATGCCACTGTGTAGGTATCACAACGGGAAGAAGGCCGACGGCGATAGCTACTGGAAAGACGACCAAGGCCGCATCTGGTTCCAGCCAGCCTACGGCGACCCCATCATCTGCTAACGAAACACACGCGAAAACCCCATCGACATCGCCGATGGGGCTAGACGTCGTGGTTTTAGAACAGGCCGGAGATCGTGCCGTCCTGTGCCACGTCGATGCGGTTGGCGGCCGGCTCCTTGGGCAGGCCCGGCATAGTCATGACGTCACCCGTGAGCGCCACGATGAAGCCGGCGCCGGTGCGCGGAAGCAGCTCGCGGACGTGGAGGGTGTGGCCCATGGGTGCGCCGAGAGCAGTCGGGTCATCGGAGAATGAGTACTGCGTCTTGGAGATGACGACGGGGAATTCCTCCCAGCCGTTGTCCTTGATGTACTGGAGGTCCTTCTTCGCCTTGGGGCCATACTCAACCGACGATGCGCGGTAGAGCTCGTGCGCGATGGTCTCAATGGAGGCTTCGATGCCAGCTGCGGGATCGTAGAGCTGCTTCGACTCCCCCTTCACAAAGTTGTCGCGGACCGTCTGCGCGAGATCGAGCGCTCCGGCGCCGCCGTCCGACCAGACGCTGCACTCGGCGAGCGCGACGTCGAAGCCCTTAGCCCACTCGCGCATGAAGTCGCGCTCGGCCTGGGTGTCGGACCAGAACAGGTTGAGCGCCACGACCGGCTTGACGCCGAACTTGCGGATGTTTTCCACGTGGCGCTCAAGGTTGATGACGCCGGCCTTGAGAGCCTCGAGATTTTCGGTGGTGAGATCCTCGCGAGCCTGCCCGCCGTTGTACTTCTGGGAGCGGATAGTCGCGACGACTACGGCGCCCGCGACGTCGAGATGGCCGAAGCGCGACTTGATGTCCATGAACTTCTCGCCGCCGAGGTCCGCGCCGAAGCCAGCCTCGGTGAGCACGACGTCGCCGAACTTCTGGGCGGTCTGAGTGGCCAGCAGCGTGTTGCAGCCGTGCGCGATATTGGCGAACGGGCCGCCGTGGACGAAGGCCGGGGTGCCACCGAGGGTTTGGACGAGGTTCGGGTTGAGCGCGTCGCGCATGAGCGCGGTGAGCGCGCCCTCTGCCTGCAGCTGGCGGGCGGTGACGGGCTCGCCGTCGTAGGTGAAGCCGACCGTGATGTCGCCCAGGCGCGTCTTCAGATCCTTCAGCGAGGTGGCCAAGCACAGGATGGCCATGATTTCCGATGCCGCCGTAATGGTGAATCCGGTCTCCGCCGGGACGCCATGCGTCGGGCCGCCCAGACCCGTGACGACATGACGCAGCGCGCGGTCGTTGACGTCGATGCAGCGCTGCCACGTCACCTTACGCGGATCGATGTTCAGCTCGTTGCCCTGGTGGATGTGGTTGTCGATGATGGCCGCCAGCGTGTTCGTCGCCGCCGAGATGGCGTGGAAATCGCCGGTGAAGTGCAGGTTGATGTCCTCCATCGGGACGATCTGCGAATAGCCGCCCCCGGCCGCGCCGCCCTTGATGCCCATGACCGGGCCCTGGGAGGGCTCGCGCAGGGCGACGACGGTGCGCTCGCCGAGCTGCGAGAAGGCATCGGCAAGCCCGATGAGCACGGTGGATTTGCCTTCGCCCGCCGGCGTGGGCGAGACGCCGGTGACGAGAACGATCTTGCCCTCGGCGGGCTCGACGTCCTGGAGTGCGGTGATGTCGACCTTGGCTTTGGTGGTGCCATAAGGAATGAGTGCGGCGTCGGGGATGCCAGCGGTGGCGGCGATCTCCGTAATCGGCTTGAGTGGGTGTGCTTGTGCGATTTCAACGTCGGATGGCTGTGTTGTCATGTCTTAAATAGTAACCAGCACACATGGGCCGCGGTGGGGTCCAGGTACGCAAAAGCGGGCATGAGACGAGATTCTCATGCCCGCGCGGCCCCGAACGGGGGCGACTAGAGCAGCACGGCGCCGAAGGCGTAACCGAGCAGAACCGAGACCACGATGGACACTGTGCCCGGAATGAGGAACGGGTGGTTGAACACGGCCTTGCCGATGCGCGTCGAGCCCGTGTCGTCCATCTCGACGGCCGCGAGCAGCGTCGGGTAGGTCGGCAGGATAAACAGCGCAGAGACGGCCGGGAACGCGGCGACGGCGGTCAGCGGAGAGACGCCGAGCGCGAGAGCAGCCGGAACGATGGCCTTCGCGGTCGCAGCCTGCGAGTACAGCAGGGCCGCGGCGAAGAAGAGGACGACAGCGAGCAGCCACGGCGAGGTCTCCAGCGTGGAACCCGCGATGGAGTTGATGTCCTCCATGTAGTAGTTAATGAGCGTCGTGCCGAGCCACGCCACACCGAGCACGCAGATGGACGCGGACATGCCGGACTTGAACACCGGAGTGTTGAGGACGTCCACGGCCGGGACCTTCGTGATGAGCAAGATGACCGTCGCAGCGGTGAGCATGATGGTCATAATCGCTTCGTTACGCGGCAGTGTCGGGTCCGAGATAAGCCCCAGCTGGTCCGAGGTAAGCGTGGCCCATGCCATGACGACGAGGATGGCAACGAGGAAGATCCACACCGAGGTCTTGGCTTCCTTGGTCGGGACGTAGGTCGATGCCTCCGACTTTTTGACGAGGCCGGCGGCCATGCGCTCCTGGTAGACGGGGTCATCGGCAAGCTCGGCGCCCATGCGGTTGGCAAGCCACGCCGCTGGGAAGATGGACAGGAAGGTCGCGGGGATGACGACGGCGAGGAGCTGGAGGTAGCCCACGCCGAGCGGCTCGACGGCGCTGGCCATAAAGACCACGGCCGCCGAAATCGGCGAGGCCACGATGGCCATCTGGGAGGCGACCACGGCGATGGACAGCGGACGCGACGGGCGGACGTTGCCTTCCTTGGCGACCTCGACGATGACGGGGAGCGTGGAGAACGCCGTGTGGCCGGTGCCGGCGAGCACCGTCATGAGCCAGGTGACGATAGGCGCGTAGTAGGTCACGCGCTTCGGGGATTTACGTAGGAAACGTTCGGCGATGTGGACGAGGTAGTCCATGCCGCCCGCGCGCTGCATAGCGGCGATGGCGGCGATGACGGTCATGATGATGCCGATGACGTCGAACGGGATATCCTCGCGCGTAACTGGGATGCCGGTGGCGCCGAGGAGCAGGACGCCCAAGCCGCCGGCCATGCCGATGCCGATGGAGCCGAGGCGGGCGCCCAGGACGATCGCCGCGAGGACGATGAGGATGTGAACAATAACCACGAGAAGTCCTCTCAAAGAAAGAAGTGAGTGGTGGATGGCGGCTTCCGTGGGCCGCGCTTATCCCCTATTCTTCCACCGCGGCGACTGAATAGAATACTTTCGGACACGATTTGGGCCCGTTTGTGTTGTTTCCCACACGCGCAACGCCCCGCCGGCGCCAGGGTGCGGCGCGGACGGGGCGTGTGCGGAGTACGGGCGGTTTAGTCGTCGATGTAGAACTGACCGCGGAACTCCGGGTGCATGAGGTTCTCGACGGACAGGACCTTGTCGAGCGTGGCCTCGTCGAGCAAGCCCTTCTCCAGGATGAGGTCGCGCACACCCTTGCCGGTCTTTAGCGACTCCTTGGCGATCATGTCGCCATTATGGTGGCCGATGAACGGGTTGAGGTACGTGACGATACCGATGGAGTTTTCCACGTAGGCGCGGCAGACATCGGCGTTGGCGGTGATGCCGGTGACGCACTTCTCGCGGAGCGTGTCGACGGCGTTGCCCATGATGCGGATGGACTGGAAGAGCGCCTCGCCGATGACCGGCTCCATGACGTTGAGCTGGAGCTGGCCGGCCTCGGCGGCCATGGTGACGACGTGGTCGTTGCCGAAAATCTTGAAGCAGACCTGGTTGACGACCTCCGGGATCACCGGGTTGACCTTACCCGGCATGATGGAGGAACCGGCCTGACGCGGCGGCAGGTTGATCTCGGCGAGGCCAGCGCGCGGGCCGGAGGCAAGCAGACGCAGGTCGTTGCAGATCTTGGACAGCTTCATGGCCGCGCGCTTGATGACGGAGTGGACGAGCACGTAGGCGCCGCAGTCCGAGGTAGCCTCGATGAGATCGCGGGCGGTCTTGATCTCGAGGCCAGTGACCTCGGCGAGCGCCGCGGTGACCTGGCTGCGGTAGCCGGCCGGGGTGTTGACGCCGGTACCGATGGCAGTGGCGCCCAGGTTGATCTCCAGCAGGCGTGCCTGCGCATCGCGGAGCACGCTTTGCTCCTCGGCCAGGTTGTGCGCGAAGGCCTTGAATTCGTCGCCGAGCGTCATGGGCACGGCGTCCTGCAGCTGGGTGCGGCCCATCTTGAGGATGTCCTGGAACTCGTTGCCCTTGTCGTTGAAGGCCTGCTGCAGGGCGTCGATGCGCTCGATGAGGTTATCCAGCGAGGAGTAGACGCCGAGGCGGAAACCGGTCGGGTATGCGTCGTTCGTGGACTGGGACATGTTGACGTCATCGTTGGGGTTGATGATGTCGTAGCGGCCCTTCTCCTCGCCGAGGTGCTCGAGCGCGAGGTTTGCCACCACCTCGTTCGTGTTCATGTTGAGCGAGGTGCCCGCGCCGCCCTGGAAGACGTCGAGCGGGAACTGGTCCATGCAGCGACCTTCTTCGAGGATCTGGTCGCAGGCCCAGATGATGGCCTCGGCCTTCTTCTTGGGGAGGACGTGGAGGCGGCGATTGGCCATTGCGGTGGCCTTCTTCACCTGCACCATGCCGCGGATGAAGTCCGGGATGGTGTTGATGGTGACGTAGGAAATCTGGAAGTTCTCCATGGCGCGCAGCGTGTGGACGCCGTAGTACGCGTCAGCCGGAACTTCCATGTCGCCGAGCAGGTCGGTCTCGGTGCGGGTTTTCTTCGAGGCAGACTTCTTCGCCGACTTCTCTTCCTTGGCGGCCTCAGGAGCCGGGGTCGTCACATCAGCTTTCTTGGCCGTGTCAGCAGCCGTTGCTTCGACTTTCGCGGTGGTCTCTTCGGCCTTCTTGGAGGTTTTAGCCATTTTGGTCTACAACTCCTAGTACTCGAGGGTGGGTAAGTGTTTTACAACCCCCACCATCGTAGTGCTATTCGCGCAGACCTAGGCCGCGATGGCCGGATTACCCCCCGGATATGGGGTTTAAATTCGCGCAATCCGCAAGTCGGACGCGAGGATGGCCTCGGCGCCGAGGGCGGCCAACATATCCATAATCTGGTTGGCTTCGCGCTTGGGCACCATGGCGCGCACCGCTACCCAGTTCTCGCGATTGAGCGGCGAGACCGTGGGGCCGGTAAGGCCCGGCGTGACGGCCGCCGCGGCGGCGAGGTTGTCCTGCGCCACGTTGTAGTCGAGCATGAGGTAGTTGCGGGCGTGGAGAATACCCTGGATACGGCCCAACACGACCCGCTCCTCGGCAGTGACCTCAACGCCCGAGCGCTTTATAACGATGGCCTCGGAGGTGACGATGGGATCGCCGAAAGGGGCCAAACCTTGTTGGCGCAGCGTCGTGCCGGTGGAGACGACATCGGCGATGGCGTCCGCGACGCCCAAGCGGATGGAAATCTCCACCGCGCCGTCCAGACGGATGACCTCGGCGTTGAGCCCGCGATCTTTCAGGTCCTGACGGACGATATTCGGATACGACGTGGCGATACGCTTGCCCTCAAGCTTGTCAATGCTCCAGTCCTCACCAGCGACACTGGCATAGCGGAAGGTGGACGAGCCGAATCCGAGGTCGAGGATTTCCTGGACGTCGGCGCGCGAGTCGGCGGCGAGGTCGCGTCCGGTGATACCCAAATCGAGCACGCCGGAGGCGACGTAGATGGCGATGTCCTTGGGACGCAGGAAGAAGAACTCCACATCGTTGACGTCATCGACGATGTTGAGGACCTTGTTCATGCCGCGGCCCTTGTAGCCAGCTTCGGCGAGGATAGATGTGGCGGCTTCAGACAGTGATCCCTTGTTGGGGACGGCGACTTTAATCATGGTTGGATGAACTCCCCTGTGGTTCTAGAAATGCTTGTACTAGAGATACTTGTAGATGTCGTCGGGGGTGAGACCGCGCTTGACCATCATGACCTGGGTCCAGTACATGAGTTGCGACATTTCTTCCGCGAGCTCGGCGTCGGACTGGTACTCGGAGGCGATCCAGACTTCGCCAGCCTCCTCGATGATCTTCTTGCCAATGAAATGGGCGCCCTTGTCGAGGGCGTCCACGGTGCCTGAGCCAGCCTCATGCGCGGCGGCCTTGGCGGAAATTTCGGCAAAAAGCTCATCAAAATTCTTCATAGTGCCTCATTATTGCACCCCCACACTGGGCCCGCAGTGATTGCCCCCGTATTTCTTTTGGTCTACCAAAAACTATGGCGTGGGCAGCTGCGCAAACCAGCGGTAGAGATCCGCCGCCGCCACTCCGTCGAGGTGACGAGCGCGCGGGTCGTCCCCGCGGAGCGTTGCGATAGGCACGGCCGCCGCTGGCACAGTGACCGTGTCATCGAGCGGCAGGCCGATCGTGCGGCACCCCGCGTCGACGGCAGCACGCATGCCCGTCGCGGAATCCTCGAGCACGAGACAGTCCGCGGGAGGGGCGCCAGCGCGGCGTGCTGCCTCGAGGTACATCGCCGGGTCTGGCTTGCCCACGGGCACGTCGTCTCCGCAGATGACGTCGACGAAGTAGGACCGCCCGATGGACTCGACGACGTCGATAGCCACGGCGCGTTCCGTATTCGTGGTCACGAACATGGGCACGCCGTCCGCCTGCAGTTCAGACAGTAGCGCGCGAACGCCGGGAAACACGGTGTCCTGGGACTGATACAGCGAGGCGACATACTCGAAAGAGTCGTCGCGGTAACGCTCATAGTCGCCGTGCGCGGGCGTAAAACCGGCCCATTCGCAGCAGATGCGGAAAGTGTTGGGGAAACTTGCGCCCACGGTGCGTTCGCGCACCTCGGGCGTGAGTTCTCGGCCGAGCAACGCGGCCATGCGGTACGTGGCTTTCTCCCACAGCGGCTCAGAGTCCGTGAGGGTGCCATCCATGTCCCAGAAGATTGCCTGCGGCCGCCCCATTAGTCGAGCTCGGGCAGCGCGCGCAGCGCCTCGTCGTCCGCGCCAGTGGCCGCGGCTGCGTCATGCATAAAGGCCGCGAGGTCTTCCTTCTCCTCCGGCTCGATGACCGCGCCCGCGTGGGCCGCGTTGAAGGACTCCAGCGACTCAACGAAGGGCACCGCGACGGCGGCGATGGTCTCCCCATCCGGGTCATCCGGCACCTTGTCGAGGTTGTCCAGGAAGCCTTCGAGGAGGCTGCGCAGCTGCGGCAGTACCGCCGGGTCAAAGGGCTGGTCCCAGAATTCCTTCTCGTCCTCCTTGAGGTACGAGCCAGTAGCGAAGGACGTGAGGTCGGCGATGAATTCGTCGACGGTGGATTGGAAGTCGGCGCGAATGCTCATGAGCGCCATTGTCCCCTATTTTTCTTACACCCGCACGCCGAGGAGCGAATTAAGTGCCGCGCATACCAGCTCGCCCGCGGTCTCCTCATCGGAGCCCCGGCTTGCCGATGCCCACTCGTCCACCGCGGCCAGAGCGCCCGGCGTGTCCAGATCGGCGGCGAGATGCTCACGCAACGTCGCGACGAGGGCATCGGCAAGCTCGCGTGAGCCTGGGTGGTTGAGGGCCTCGCGCCAGTTGGTCAAGCGGTCCGCGGCGTCCGTGAGGACGCCGTCTGACCAGTCGCGCTCCGTGCGGTAGTGGCCCGCGAAGACGCCGAGGCGGATGGCCGAGGGGTCGTGGCCGGCCTCCACCAGCTTGTGGACGAAGACGAGGTTGCCCAGGGACTTGGACATCTTTGTGCCGTCGAGGCCGATCATGCCGGTGTGCACGTAGAAGTCGGCCATGCGCTCGGAGTGCAGGGCGGCCTCCGCATGCGCGGCGGAGAACTCGTGGTGCGGGAAGATGAGGTCGCTGCCGCCGCCCTGGACGGTGAAGTTCTTGCCCAGGCGATTGGTGGCGATGGCGGAGCACTCGATGTGCCAGCCCGGGCGGCCCGGACCGAACGGCGAGTCCCAGGACGGCTCGCCCTCGCGGCGGGCGCGCCACACCAGCGCGTCGAGGGGGTCGTGCTTGCCTGCGCGGTCCGGGTCGCCGCCGCGCTCGCGGAAGAACTCCATCATCTGCTCGCGCGAGTAGTTCGACTCGTAGCCGAAGTTCGCGGTGGCGTCGATGGATGCGTAGACGTCTGGGAACTCCGCGTCGTCCACGACATAGGCCGCGCCGTTGTCGAGGAGCTTTTGAACCATGTCGATGACCTCGTCGATGGCCTCCATCGCACCGATGTAGTCCTGCGGCGGGAAGACCGAGAGCAGCTCCATGTCGTTACGGAAGAGGTTGATCTGGGAGGTGCCCAGCTCACGCCAGTCCACGCCGTCACGCTCGGCGCGCTCGAAGAGAGGGTCATCGACGTCCGTGATGTTCTGGACATAGTGGACCTTGTGACCGTTGTCGAGCAGCTGTCGGTAGATGAGGTCGAACGTGAGGTACGTGGCCGCGTGCCCCAGGTGCGTCGAGTCATAGGGCGTGATGCCGCAGACATACATGCCGGCGGTATCACCCTCGACCTCCACCGGTGCAATGGTGCGGTTCGCGGTGTCATAGAGGTGGAGCTGCTGCGGAGTGCCCGGCAGCGTGGTGAATTCGGGTACGGGCCAAGAATGCATGGTGACTATCCTATCGCTTTAAGCTTTAAACGTTTCTAGAAGGGCTGCAGCACGCCCAGGGCCAGCAGGATCATCACGAGGATGCCCACCGGGATGCGATAAGCCGCGAACCACTCGAAGGAGTGGTTGCCCACGAACTTGAGCAGCCAGGCAATCGACGCGTAGCCGATGACGAACGCGATGAGCGTGCCCACGAGCAGCTGGGCTCCCGATGCCGCCTGTCCCGCCGCCGGGTCAAACGCGTCCGGCAGCGAGAAGAGTCCCGAGGCCAGCACGGCCGGGATGGCGAGCAGGAAGGAAAAGCGCGTGGCGACCTCGCGGTCGAGGCCGAGGAAGAGGCCGCCGGAGATGGTGCCGCCGGAGCGCGAGACGCCCGGGATGAGCGCGAGGCACTGGCACAGACCCATGACGAGGGCGTCTTTCATCGTGAGGTCCTCGAAGCCGCGCGTTTTCTTGGAGGTGCGTTCCGCGATGATGAAGACGAAGGAGAACGCGATGAGCATCGCGGCAGTGATCCACAGGTTGCGGAGGTTCTCGCGGATGATGTCCTTGGCGAGCACGCCAATGATGCCGATTGGGATGGAACCCGCGATGACCATCCAGCCCATCCGGTAATCCTGGCCGCGCTGCTCCTTATTGAACAGTCCACGGAACCAGCCGGTGAGGATTTGCCAGATCATCTTCGCGAAGAAGACGAGCACGGCGGCCTCTGTGCCGAGCTGGATGACGGCGGTAAAAGACGCGCCAGCGTCTTCGCCCCAGAAAAGTGTGGAGACGATGCGCAGGTGGCCCGAGGAGCTCACCGGCAAAAACTCGGTGAGGCCCTGCACGACGGAGAGAACAATGACTTGGAGCCAGGACATGTCGCTGGCGGCGGTTGCTTCAATCACGACAGGACACCCTACCCGGCTTTTCTGTATGTGAGGTGCTCTGCCACGCGGGGTTGCGCTGCTAGACTAACCCGACGTGACTGTAGTGATGAAGAAGTCCGCTCCTGCCGCCCGCCGGTTCGCCGCCACCGCCCTCGCTGTGGGCCTGGCTGGCGCTGCGGTGGCCGGGTGCTCGGACATGCCGAATACGACCGCAGACGACAACGTAGAGGAGATGGGCGACGCCTCGCCTGCCCCCTCCCCGAAGGATGCTCACCCCGCAGGCGACGTCATCGACTTTGGTGATATCACGGACATTGAGGCCGCCGGTGAGTATATCGCCGTGCGCACCCCGGACACGCTCACCATCGGCACCCCCGCCGATTTCACGGCGAAGAAAGCCACGGCCATCGACGTCGACACACAGTGCGGCGACCTCACGCCGACCGACACCGAATTCGTTCTCGCGTGCGGCAACCGCGTGCGCATTTTCGACGCCGCGGACCCCACCCAGAAACGCATGGTCAATACCGAGGAAGCCTACCCCGTGACCGCCGCAGCGCTCACCTCCTCCGGCGAGCTCTTCGTTTCTTCTCACGAGGCGAGCGAGGTCGCCGTCTACAAGGACGATAAGCGCATTGACGACTTCTCGGTCCAGGCCCCCACCGACCAGCTCGTGGCCGTGCGCAACCAGGACGGCACTGACAACGTCGTGCGCGTCTGGCGCGCTGACACCACCATCCAGAACCTCGACTGGGAGAACTCCCGCGAGGGCGGCCGCCTGCGCGTCGGCCAAGGCGTGGGCCTTATCTCTTCCGGCAACCATGGCGTCCTCGTCGCCGCGGACACCGAGGGCAAGCGCGTGGCCATCTACACCTCCGAGGACGTCATTCGTCTCCACCAGTTTGGCAACACCGACGGCATGCCGTGGGCCACCGCTTGGGACGACAGCCGTCAGCTCGCGTGGGTCACGACGACGGACAACAATAAGGCGCAGGCCTTCCGCATCGCTTCTGGTGTCCCCGAGCCCCAGGGACAGGTCGACACTGTTGCCGACGCCCAACACATGGCCGTCACCGAGGACGGCATCGCGGTCTTTGGCTCCGCCACCGGCGCTGGCCTTCAAATCGTCTCCGACCCCAAGCTCGACGCCTAAACCCTTAAGGATTCTCCGATGACCTCCTCCCGCTTCCACGACCTTCGCATCAAGGCCTACCACGTCGCGCTCAAGGGCATGTTCCAGTTCTCGCCCGAGCGCATTCACACCATCATTTCCCAGGGCCTCGCCGGGCTGCAGAAGCTAGGCCCCGTCAACCGCGCCCTGGGCAAGGCACTCGCTGTCGACGACCCGGTCCTCGCTCAGGACGTCTTCGGCGTCCACTTCCCGCGTCCCCTGGGCCTGGCCGCCGGCTTCGACAAGAACGGCTCCGCGCCGGATGCCTGGACCTCCGTGGGCTTCGGCTACGCCGAGCTCGGCACCGTCACCGCCATGCCGCAGCCGGGCAACCCAGCCCCGCGCCTGTTCCGTCTGCCCGCAGACAAGGCCATCCTCAACCGCATGGGGTTTAACAATGACGGCGCCTCCAAGGTCGCGCAGAACCTCCGCGCGCGCCGCTACAGCGACGTCATCGGCATCAACATCGGCAAGAACAAGGTGGTGCCTGCCGAGGAGGCCGTCGCCAACTACCGCCAGTCCGCCTCCGTCTTAGGCGACCTCGCGGACTACCTCGTGGTGAACGTCTCCTCCCCCAACACCCCGGGCCTACGCGACCTCCAGGCCGTCGAATCCCTGCGCCCCATCCTCGTCGCTGTCCAGGAATCCACGAAGGTCCCGGTCCTCGTCAAGATCGCCCCGGATCTCTCCGATGAAGATGTCGACGCCGTGGCCGACCTCGCCGTCGACCTCGGTCTGGCTGGCATTGTCGCCACCAACACCACCATCTCGCGCGAGGGCCTGCAGACTCCGCGCGAAGAGGTCGAGGCCATGGGCGCCGGCGGCATCTCCGGCGCGCCCGTCGCCGCCCGCGCGCTGGAGGTCCTGCGCCGTCTCCACGCCCGCGTGGGTGACAAGCTGGCCCTTATCGCCGTGGGCGGTATCTCCACCCCGGAGCAGGCGTGGGAGCGCATTACCTCCGGCGCCTCGCTCCTGCAGGGCTACACGCCGCTCATCTATGGCGGCCCGGATTGGATCCGCGACATCCACCTTGGCCTCGCCGCCCAGGTCCGCGCGCATGGCCTTGCCTCGCTTTCCGATGCCGTCGGCTCTGGCCTCCCCTGGAAGGCCTAAGGCCCCACGCGCACGCAACGCCCCCGCGTCTTCGTTGGAAGACGCGGGGGCGTGTGGCTTTTTCTCCTAGTCCTTAGGAATAAGCGAGCGTCGGATGACGAGCGCGCACAGGAGAGCGGCTACGGCATAGAGGAACAGCCAGTATTGCGCCATGTGGCCGATGGCCTGGGCGCTCACGAAGCGGCTGGCGATGACGAGCGCCAGCGCGGCGACCAAACCGATAACTTGGGCCGGCGAGCCGCAGTGTTCCGTGCTCGTAGTCACGAAGGCGCCTGCAAGCGCCGCTGCGGCGACGATGAGCAAGAAACGGGGCGAAACACCGTAGGGCACCATCCAACCGTCTGAGACGAGCGAGAGCACGCCAAAGAGCAGCAGGACGAGTGCAAGCGCCATGAACGCGCCACCGACGCGCAGCGCCACGGGCACCGGCGCCGTGCCGGGCATGGTCTTGGCCATATCAGGCCTCCTCAACGGTCTCGTACCAGCCCCAGAGAATGGCGCGGCCGAGCGCGTGGAAATGCAGATTAAAGCCAAGCACGGTGGCCGTGGAATCCGGGTCGATGTCGAGCTTTTCCACGTCGACGGCGTGGACGACGTAGAGGTAACGGTGCGGCGTATGGCCGGCTGGCGGGTTGGGACCGTAGTAGGTGCGCGCGCCCGAGTCGTTGCGCAGGCTCACCACGTCACCGCCCAGGCCGAGGTCTTCTGCGGCGCCTGCGCCTGTGGGCAGCTCCGTGACGTTGGCAGGAATGTTGAAGGCTGCCCAATGCCAGAAGCCCGACGCGGTGGGCGCATCCGGGTCGTAGCACGTGACGGCGAGGGACTTAGTGCCCTCTGGCAGACCAGACCAGGCCAGCTGGGGCGAGACGGACTCCGGAGCGCGGAAGCGCTCTGCAATCTCCGCGCCGTCTTCGATGTCCGCTGAGGTCAACTCGAACGACGGCACATCGCGCAATGGGGCGTACGGGTCGGGTCCGGGGAAACGGGGATCATCAGCGTAAGAAATCATGCTTCCTTTGTACCTCATGTCACACCATATGTGCTGGAGATTGGCCCGCCACATTCTGCGCCGTTTTCGAGCACAATCCGGCCCACAGGCCGCCGCAGGAATGCCGATTTCCCCACGCGCAGTGGGCAAAGTTGCAGCGTTGTAAGTTCTAAGCCGCAAGAATCACTCCTAAAGTACGTAGAAATAGTCAATGACCTGCCGATTTGTGCTCATGCTCTGAATCGGGCTATATTTTACGAGTGCCCAGCCGAGAGGTTGAAAGCACAAGCCAGGCCGAAAGGCCGAAGCACCCAGCCCGGGTGGCGGAATGGCAGACGCGCTAGCTTGAGGTGCTAGTGTCCTATTAACGGACGTGGGGGTTCAAGTCCCCCCTCGGGCACAGAGCAAAGGCTCCGGATTACTCCGGAGCCTTTCGTGTTTTTCCCGTACCCTCCTTACTCCCCTGTCGTCTTCGATTGTCGCGGCGCGCTTGCCGTTGACGTATATGCTCTCCACAAAAGTGATACTGCGCGGGCTTGGCCCCGTCTACGACCTGGTGTCCTAGTCTTTGTTGCTCACCGGGGCCGCCCCGTTTTCCCTGCGCCTCGATAAGGAGGGACTGCTCTCGTGGACTCGCGCACCCTAGGATTCTGGATAATGATTGGATTCACTTTCCTGTGGGTCCATTGGCCGCTAGGACTCTATCCAGTAGGCACCGCCTTAGCAGTGCTAGAACTCATTGCCGCTGCTGTATTAATCGTCCTGCGCCTACATCGCCGGCGCCAACGGGTAACCCTGGCCACAAACCCTGTAGGTGCCGCAGACCACGCTGAACGGCGTGCGACCAACCGGATAGTGTCCGTGGCGTTCTGCGTTGAATTTCTCGTGATATGGGGCGCGGTCTATCTCCTCCGTAGCATGAACGTCGATCTGATACAGCCTGCCATCGCCGTTATCGTCGGCCTTCACTTTCTACTATTTTGTTTGTCGCCGGCGACTCGTTCCGTCGTGCATATCATCACCGCCGCATTCGGCTCGGTCGCCGGTGCGGCGGGTATGTGGCAGATAAGCACGGGCGCCGATCCTGCCACGACGCATGCCGCAGTGGGCTTGTGCATGGGTGCAATAACCTTGGCCTACGCCTGGATATTTCTGCAGGTTGTGCCCGCTATATCGCGCGAAGAAACCCCAGGTCTCCGTTAAGAACGGCTCCGATGCTTAGGCGCGATGATCACCAAACCCGCCGGCGCACAGCGTGCGCACGGCGGGCTTGGGAGAAGGGCGACGGCTGTTACATCAGCATGCCCGTCAAAAATGCGACGAGGACGAGGACCACGGAGAAGCCCCACGCGAGCGGGAAGCCAATCTTGAGGTACTTGCCCATGTTTGCCCCCGCGAGGCCAAGGGCGAGCCACAGAGCCGGCGAGAACGGCGAGACGAACGTGCCAATGACGTTGCCGATGATGAGCGCCGACGCGGCACCCATGCCCGTGATGCCGTACGTTTCCACGGTGCCCTGAATGATGGGCAGCACGGAGAAGTAGTACGCATCCGTCGACGTGAGGAGATCGAGCGGCACGCCGAAGACGCCGATGATGACGTGGAGGTACGGACCGACTTCCTCCGGGAGGATGTTGACGAGCGTGAGCGCGATTTCCTCGAGCATGCCGGTTTCGTTGAGGACGCCGAGGAACATGGCGGCAGCGAGGATGACCCCGGCCATGGCGAGCGCATTCGGGGCGTGGCGACGGAGCGCATCGCTTTGCTCGGAGGCGCCCTCGAAATTGACGATGAGTGCGATGGTCGTGCCGATGAGGAACGCCGGGGCTGGCGGCATGAGGCCGGAGAGCAGCGCCACGAGGATGAGCAGTGCGACCACGATATTGACGATGGTGACCCATCGGCCGGTGCGGTGACGGAATCCGAGCGCCTCCTTATCGGCGGCCTGCTGCGCAGCGAAGGCCTGCGCAATCTGCTCGACATCGACGTTAGTGTCGCCTTCGAACTCACCCGAGGCACGCAGACGCGCGAGACGACGCCGCTCGCGCAGGCCCAGGGCCGCGGCGACGAGGAGGACCATGACGACGGCGACACCCTGGATGGGAAGGAGGTGGACCCAGATGTCATTGGGTTCCTGGGCCACGACGGCGCCTGCACGGCCGAGCGGGCCGCCCCAAGGCAGCATATTCATCACGGACGCCGACAGGGCGACGATTGTAATGAGGATGTAGCGCGACATACGAAGCGCCTTGTAGAGCGGCAGCAGCGCGGGAATGGTGAGCAGGAACGTCGTCGAGCCGGAGCCGTCGAGGTGCGCCACGATGGCAATGGCGGCCGTACCCATGGTGACCGCAATGACGTTGCCTCGCGTCGCCCGGATGAGCGCCCGGATGACCGGCACAAACAGACCCACGTCTTGGAGGATGCCAAAGAAGATGATGGCGAAGATGAACATCACCACGACGTTCATCACGGATTCGAGACCTGAGCTAAAGAAGTCAGAGATCTCCCCCAGCCCGTAGCCGCACAGGAGCGCGCCAGCCACCGGCACAAGCGTCATGGGAACAATAGGGTTCGTCTTACCGCGGATTAGGATTCCCACCGTAAGGAAGATAATCACGAGGCCCATGAGGGTGAGGCCGAGTGAAGTTTGCATGCTCAACGTCCTTCTCGGTCGCTGGGCGACCTTGATCGATTCAGAACTTTTCTTTGGCCACAGTTGCGGCCAGCGCCGTAACGCCCCTTATGCCACACCTCACCGGCGCAGAACAGGTGTGAATGAGATTACTAAGGATATTCCGTAAATACACATTGGTACCCCGATCAAGGCTGCTTCTCCTCTGCCATCGTGCTCATTCTTCGGCGAAAACGAACACAACCGGACACCACGGCGGCGTCCGGTTGTGGGTATGAGCTGATGCTTAGCGCGCAGTATTATCGCTGAGTACGGCTGGCGTTTCCTCCACGATGGTGGCGCGCTTTTTCAACTTGTGGCGCTCATACAACGCCTTGATGATGATCGGCGCGACTGAGATGAAAACTATGAGGAGCATGATCTTTTCGATCGAGTCTGCAATGCCCGGAATATTGCCCAGGAATACTCCCACCAAGTTCATGGACAGCACCCACAAAGCTGCGCCCGCGACGTTCCAGCCGATGAAGTGGCGGTACGGCATCTGCGCCGTGCCTGCTGCGACGGGGACGTACGTGCGCACGATGGGCACAAAGCGCCCCAGCACGAGCGCTGCCGGTCCATGCTTGGCAAAGAAGTCTTCGGCAGCGTGGAGATACTGCAGCTTGAGCAGGCGGGCGTCAGCCTTGAAGAGTTTGCGCCCAAACTTGTGGCCCAGCCAGAAGCCCACCTGGTCGCCCAGGAAGGCGGCGACGAAGCCTACCATCAGCAGGGCCCAGATAGAGACGTTGAGTTGACCCCGCAGCACGGCTGCCGTGACGAGCAGCGAGTCGCCGGGCAGGAACGGGAACAGGACACCGGATTCAATGAAGACGACGAGCGCGATGCCGACGATGACCCAAGGGCCAAAAGCCTCGAGCAACGTCGCGGCGTCGAGGTAGGAAGTGAGGTTTGACATGGCTGGTGCATCCACCTTTAGGAATTGAAAAAGGCCCAGGACGCGTGACCCCGGATGCACAAGCCCGGAGCGCGGCTGCGTCCTCACGGGCGCCAAATGGACTCGCCACTGCAGCGACGAGTAATGAGTTTCCTCTAGTATCCTCTTCCCCGCCGTGCGAACCTAACCCACACGCGCATACCCCCGATATTGCCAGGAAGTTCACGGCAGCCTAAAAGAATTGCCGCCGTGACCGGCGGCAGTGTTCTGCGTTAAAGGAATGCGTCGTTAGCGCGAGACGATTTCGTAGTTGCCCGCGGACGCCAAGGCCTTATTCATCTCCGCGACATTGGGGATGACGTCGTCCTTGTGCTTGATGATGAGCTTGACGTCGTCCTGCGAACGGATTTCGAAAGTCGCCTGGCCCAGGCCGTGCTCAGCGAAAATATCGTAGAGGGACTGCAGTGCCTTGCGCACGTCATCGTCGTCGTGGACGCCGGTGACCTTGTAATGAGTGGAAACAATAATCGACATGACGGAAATTCTACACGTCTAGCCGTAGAAAACGACGGCGACGCCGCCCCCCCGCTATGAGCGGGAACGGCGTCAATTCGCAGGCCGAATATTAGATGCGGCCGTTGAAAGCCTGCAGCGCGGAGTCCTCACGGGTGCCACCGCGACCGTCGCCGATGTCCTTGTAGTCGGCAATCCATGCAATCTTGGAGACCCACTTCACGGCCTTGTAGCCATGGTTCGACTCGACTCGGGCACGCACTGGCGCGCCCAGGTGAATGTCGACCGGGTGACCATTGCGGGCAATCGCGAGGATGGAGTGGTCTTCCATGGCCGTGTCGATGTCGAAGCACGCGTAGAACGGCTCGCGCGGACGGTTATCGTACATCTTCTGTGCCAAGCCGTAGGACTCGACCATGACGTAGTGCGCGCCAGCCGGGCGCTCGCCGAGCAGGGCGAGGACGTCCTTCATGAGAGGACCTTCCCAGCGCGAGGTCGCAGACCACCCCTGCATACAGGTGTGCGTCGCAATAAAGGAGTGCTGCGGCAGCGCACGCAGCTCATCGAGCGTGACCGTCTTCGACGTGCCGTTGACGTCGTCGGCGACCTCGATGACGTAGTCCTTGAAGTCGTTGTTGCGGAATGCGGTCCACTCCGGGGACTCCTCTTTCGTAGGCGGCAGGCCGTTGGTCCAGTGGAACTCGGAAATATCGCGCTCGGTGTAGACCTTCTGTGTCGCTGCGGACGGGCGCAACCAGTTCAAGAAGATCTTGCGGCCGATCTCGGTGAAGGCCACGACGAAGCGGTGTGCGCGGGCGCGGTCCGCGAGCGTCCAGTAGGACAGGCCGATCCAGAAGATAATGACCACGCCGATGGTGATGACCATCGTCGTAAACGCCTGGGCGTAGCGCTCCGGCGTGACGTCGCCGAAGACCATGTGCACCATGTTGTGCTCGCGGTGGACAAAGAAGACGAGGAAGACGTGGATGATGATGAACATGCACATCATCACCATGCCGATGAAGTGCAGGGAGCGAGCCTTCTGGTGGCCGCCCAAGAACTTGAAGAAGCGAGGGAACTTCTCACGCAGCGCCGGCGACATGCCCGCACCCGTAATCATCATGAACGGAGCGATAAGGAAGATGACTGCAAAATAAGCGAGCTGTTGCAACGCGTCGTAGGGATCGAAAAGCGCCAGGTCGGGGGTCTTAAAGCTCAGGTACGTAAGCAGCGAGTGCCACGCCTCCGGGATAATGTCCCAGGAGGTGGGGACGATGCGACGCCACAGGCCGGTTGCGAACAGCAGGATGACGTACACCAGCCCGTTGAGCACCCAGAGCATCACGGACAGGCCGTGCCAGTGACGACCGAGACCAATATTTTCGCGTCCTGGCAGGGAGAGCAGCGGCGACATGGACTTCTCATCCATGAGCGAGGTGTACACGCCCTCTTCCTTCGGCAGCTCACGCTTGGTGAACTTGAGCCACTCGGTTCCAGGGGCGCAGTCGTTGCGCCACCAAAGGCGCGGCAGAGAGGAGAGCATTTCCCAACCTGAGCGCAACAGCATGCCCATCAAAATAAAGTTGATGAGGTGCGTCGCGCGCAGCCACAAGGGATAGTCGGGGTTGTCTCCCAAGGCAAGAATGTAATCCATGGGGGTCCTTAAGATAGGTGAACGAGAAAGCTATAAGTTTTATATTGCCAGACGCGAGCGAAAAAATACGAAAAAATCCGTAGAAAAAATATGCCACCCAGAGTTGCCGGCAAGCACAGCGCTCTGAGCAGCACGTTTCCTTCTAACTTAGCGGAACCTGAGTGATCAAGTAGACATTCGTATATGCCACCGCGCGCCACCCTGTCTGCAGCCTGACGTGTGGGTTAAGCTCACTGACCGTGAAGAAAGAACGGCAGCCCTATCTCCGGCAGCTTGCAGACTTTGTGCGCACCGTGCTTGCCGATGCCGCCCGCACCATTCAAGGCTGGAGCCTGAAACATTGGCTTCAGGCTGTGTTCATCCTGGGTATTGTCGTTGCATTTATCGTCTTCGTGGACGTTCCCGATCTCTCGACCTTGCGTTCCTGGGCGACACATTGCGATCCCTGGTTCCCCATTGTCTTCTGGCTGGCTTACGTCACGCTTACGTTATTCCCTTTGCCCCGCACTATCTGGACGGTCGCCGCGGGAATCCTTTTCGGCCCAGTCGAAGGCCTGCTTCTCGCACTCACGGCCCTCTCCGTCTCCGCGGCAATTTCTTTCCTCGTGGTGCGGCGCCTGCTCGGAGACTGGATGCACCCGCGGCTCGTGCACCCCGCGGTCTTCAAGCTCAACGCGCACTTGGAGCGCCGCGGGTGGTTCGCCATCGCGAGCCTGCGCATGGTCGCGGGCGTGCCCTTCTCTATCTTGAACTATGCTGCGGCACTCACACCCGTGCCCTTCCTGCAGTTCCTCCTGGCGACCGCGCTGGGGTCCATCCCTACCACGGCTATGGGCGTGTTCTTTGGTGAGACGCTCACCACGGGCCTCAACCCGTGGGCCATCACAGCCACCGTTGTCCTCGCCGCCGTCGGCATCGCAGGTCTCGTGCTCGACGCTAAGCTCGTCCGCGAACTTCCCTAAATCAAGCCAAAAGACTAGACTTAAGCGCAGTTTCTCGTCCTGCCCGAAAGAATGTCAAGGAATCATGCTTGCCGTCCATGCCCGTTATCGCGGCCGTTCTGTGCGCCGCGCCCAGCTCGTTCAGCGCTCCGCGGAGGCGCTCGCGACGCTCGACGGTGTCGGCGAGTTTGAGATGCTCGGAGTCGAAGACATCTGCGCCATCGTTGACTCGGCACACAGCGTGTGCGACGTCGTCATGGCCCTGCTCGCCGACGGTGATTGGGCCATTGGTATCGGCGTAACCCCCTCGCTTGCCCCGAGTGCTGACGCTGGTGCTGCCGAAGATGAAGCCACGACCCGCGCGACGGCCACCGCATCCTTGCCCAAGAACGCACGCCCGGCGCAGGTCTACGCGAAGATCGGTGCGCGCGGCCGCGCATCGGAGGCCTCGGACATCGCAGCAGTCTTTGCCTTGCTCGGCTACGTGCTGCACAAGCGCACCATCGAAGGTCGCGAGGCCACGGCCCTCGTGCGCGGCGGCCTCAACCAGAACGAGGCGGCCGCCGAGCTCGGCATCTCCAAGCAGGCCATGTCCCAGCGCCTCCAAGCCGCGGGCTGGGCAGCAGAAATGGCAGGCTGGCAGCTTGCCATCAACGTCATGGAGCGCGCGAATAAGCCAGCCTAGAGCAGGTCTTCCTTCCGCAGCTCCGGCGTTGTCACGAAGTCGACGAGCCGCTCCACCGCCCCGATGAGCGAAGAATCCAAATCGCGGAAGCTGTGCACCGCGTTATACACGTGGCGCCAGCCATCCTTGGGATCAGACCAGCCGACGCGCTGGCAGATGCCGGTCTTCCAGTCCTCGCCGTAGGGCACGTCAGGCCATGCCTTGAGCCCCACGCGTTCCGGTTTCACCGCCGCCCAAATATCGATGAACGGGTGTCCTGTAACGAGAACGTCCGGCCCCAACGCCTGCGTCATGCGCGTTTCTTTCGACCCCTCCACCAAGTGGTCAGCGAGCACGCCCACGCGTCGTCCCGGGCCCGGCTGGAACTCGGCGAGGCGTTCCTCCAGGTTGTCGAGGCCCTCGAGGTATTCCACGGCGACGCCTTCGACGCGCAGGTCGTGGCCCCAGACCTTCTCCACGATGGCGGCGTCATGCACACCCTCGACCCAGATTCGCGACGGCGCGATGACCTTAGCCTCGACATTCTCCACGCGACGCGAGCCAGAGTTCGACTTACGCAGCGCCTGCTTCGGCACGTAGCGCGTAAGTGTCACCTGCTGGCCTTCGAGCAGGAATCCGCCCGGCACGAGGTTGAAGACGCGCTCCACGCCATGTCGGTCCTCCAGGCGGATGACCTGGCCGTAAACGGTCTTGTCCACGCCCATCACGGCACCGACGAAGTCGTCGCCGACAACTTCGACAACCATGCCCGGTTGTGCGGGCACAACCGGGTACTCCTTGGGGCGTGTGCGTTTGTGGCCTGCCAGAATGTCTCCACCATAGGGATCGCGGGAATCAAAGCTCATAGCGGGACAGTCTATCTACTACACTGCCCGTGTTATGGATATGCGCGCCGAGGTCTGGTCCCCACTGCAAAATTCTGCCGTCTGGCTGGGAGCCTGGCTCCACGGCCACGAACCCGCGGACGAGCTCATTGACGCTCTCACGGAGCTCGGCGGTTACCCCGAGGCCTACGGCTCCGCCGCGTTCAGCGACATCTTAGCGCGCCTGCGCGCCGCTACCGATGCCCTCCTCGGCCAGGGGCCCGGCGAACCCGTCCTCCGCCTCGTGCTTTCGGGTCCCGGCGAGCCGCCCGCCTTGCCCGCTGGCTCGACGTCCGCCGCCGCAGCCAGCGCGAGCCCCGCCGGCGCCATCGTCGTGCGCACCGCCGATCCGAGCGTCCATCTCGTGCTCGTGCCGCATGCAGGTCCCAATTACACCCAATGGCAGCTCATCGAAGAGACGCAGCCGTTGCCCGCGCCCGCGTGGCTGAGCCCCGGCGAGGCTGACGCATTGCTCGCCCAAGCGACCGAGGAATCCGCCCGCATCATCGAGGGGCTAGATTATGTCAAAAAAGACTTGCCCAATCCGCGGCTCACCGTCGGCACCCTCTCCGACTTCTACGACACGCCCGGGCTCCCCGATGCCACCCCGCCCCGCGCCGCCAAACTCTTTGCCCGCGCAGACCGCGTCGCCGCGATCATCGAGACCGTCACGGACCGCCTCCAGGATCACTCGCTCGACCCGCAGCTGCTCCGCCTGTGGCGGCACATCCGGCAGGCCCGGATGGCCGGCGTCGCCTACGCCGTCGCCGACTTCGGCCGCTGACGCGAGCCCCCTTAAATCAAGTCATTTCACTTGATTTAAGGAGTTCGTTCGTCGCTGGTCAACTTATTTAACTTGACTTAATGAGGTTTGTGGAGGCTCCAGATATCGCAACATCCCTCAGCGCACGGTGCGCCATTGACTGTGCAGCCCTGCACGGTGACGGTGCCCAGCCCCTCCGGCTGACGGTCAGCGCAAAGCTCTTCGATGAGGTCCACAACCATCGAGGAGAACGCGTCGCTCGGCCCCGCGGTCCGCGTGCGGTAGATCTCCACGCCTTTCTCTTTCGCCGCAGCGACGAGCTCGGTGTCGAGGTCCCACACGACCTCCATGTGGTCCGAGATGAAGCCGACCGGACACACGACGAGCTGCTTCACACCCTGCTCCGCGAGCGCTTCCATGTGGTCGACGACGTCGGGCGCGAGCCACGGCGTGGCGGGATTGCCCGAGCGCGAGTTCCATACCAAGTCATAGTCCTCGACGCCGGCGGCATCCGCGATGAGACGTGCGGCCTCGGCGACCTGGCGTGAGTAGAGGTTCTTATCACCCTCTGCTCCCCCGACCGCGTCGTGCGCGGTAGGGATGGAATGAGCGGTGAAGACAAGGCGGGCATCGGACAGCTTGGCAAAGCCTTCGCGCACTCCAGTGGCCATTTCCGCGATGAACTTCGGGTGGTCGAAGAACTGGCGCAGCTTGGTAAAGCGAATCTCCGGGTAGCCCTTCTCTGCTACATAGTCGCGCAGCTTGACGATGTCCTCGTCGTACTGCAGGCACGCCGAGTAGCCGCCCCAGGCGGAGGTGGCGAAGACCAGGACGTTGGTCTTACCCGCTGCGGTGAGCTCGTCCACGGCCTCGGTGCCGAACGGGTGCCAGTTGCGGTTGCCAAAGAAGACCGGCAGGTCCAGTCCGCGCGCGGCGAGTTCAGCCTCGATATGGGCAATGAGCTCGCGGTTTAAGCCATTGAGTGGGCTTACGCCGTCGAAGTGGAAGTAGTGCTTGCCCACGACCTTGAGTCGCTCGCGCGGGATGCCGCGGCCCCGCGTGACGTTTTCAAGAAAAGGAACGACCTCCTCGTTTCCTTCCGGGCCACCGAAAGAAAGAACGAGGAGGGCGTCATAATCACCGGCATGAGTGTGTGCGTCAGTCATACCAGTGACCCTACCAACCAAAGGTTGGAGAACTTGGTCGCCTTGACGATGGGGACCGAAATTGGTCAGCGTGATCTGCGACTCAAGGCGAAAGGGCAGATCTAGCTCATGATGGGGACGTATCTCCTCTGTTCTCACCACGCACACGTCCGAGACTTCGGACTTAAGGTGAGAAGTTGGCTTAGCCGATGAGGCGCACCGCGTACGGGGCCATGCCGCCATAGCGCACAGGCGAGACCTGGACCGTGCCGCCCGACTCCGGAGCCTCAATCATCGTGCCGTCGCCCAGGTAGATGGCTACGTGCTGGCCGCCGCCCGGACCGTAGAAGATGAGGTCGCCGCGCTTCATTTCGCTCGGATCCACCTTGGTGCCCTGGTTGTACTGGTAGCCGGTGTAGTGTGGCAGCGAGATACCCGCGGCCGAGAACGCATAGAGCGTGAGGCCGGAGCAATCGAAGCCCACCTTGTTGTAGTCGCCGAAGCTATCGGCCACACCGCCGTCGCGGATGCCCTTGGTTGGGCCGTTGGCGTCGCCGCCACCCCATGCATACGGGGTGCCCACCTGCGACATCGCACGCGCGATGACAGCTTCGATGCGAGCATCGGTGCCCTGGCTGGCCACCGCAGCGGTCGCTTTCTCCGTGATGGACTGCGTCGTATCCAGTGACTCGAGGACGCCGTCCAGGTCGCCCACAAGGTCACTATCTGCTCCCGATGCCGCGTTGGTCACCGCGCCAGCCTCCCCGGCTTTGTTCTGATCGTTAAACGCGTCAGAAACGGCCGTGAGCGTGTTCTGGATGGCGGAGAGCTGTCCCTCGTCGAGGGAGCTGCCCTGGGCAAATGCCGTGTGATCCGGCTGTGAGGCCGCAATCATGGCGGCTGCCGCGCCGAAAACGCCGCCCGCCACAGCAAGTGTTTGTCCATCAACGCTGGAGACCTGCTCGGTAGCGCCGCCCTGAGCGGCGTTCTGCGAACTCATTTCCGCTAGCGCCTCGACGGTCTGTGTCGTCGTGTCGGAAGCGTCTGCGGTGCCGGTGGTTGTTGGCTCCGCGTCGGCGACTGTCGTGCCGGCGGTCTGCGTGCCTTCCCCTGCAGCAGACGTGGTCACAGAATTGGCGTTGGAGTTCGACGCGGTGGTCGACACCTCCGTCGAGGACTGGGATGCCGAATCGTTGGAGTTCCCAACATTTTCTCTGGCCCCTTGATTACCTTGCGTCGCTTGCGTATCGCTCGTCGCGGACGGGCCGGAAGCGCCTACAGTCGTGCGGGCGCGGGAGCCGCGGGCGGCATCGAGAGCAGCCTGGGCTTCTTCCTGCTGCGCGACGAGGGTCGAGCGTTCGCTCATCGCCTCCTCGACCGCGCTTTGGCTCGAACCCAGGATGGCCCGGGCCTGAGCCTCGGCGTCTGCCGCGCGCTGCTCGCGGGCTGCCGCGAGTTCCTCAGCCTTGCGCAGCTGCGACTCCTTGTTGGCCTTCTCGGTGCGCTCCCGCTCGAGCTGATCGACGACTTCCTTCTGGGAGTCCGCCTGCGAGCGCAGGTAAGACTGGCGCTCCAGCATCTTTTCGCGTGCGTCACCGCCAGCGGCGGTGGTCACGGAATCCGAGGCAGCCGAGCGACGGTACGCCGTGCGCGACAGTTCGTTGAGGCGCTCTTGTGCCTTCTCCACGGCGGACTGCGCATCATCAAGCTGCGTGCGCGCCGTGGAAGTTCCGCGCTTGGCTTGCGCCAGCTCGGTGCGAGCGTCCTGGAGATCGACGAGGGCGCGGTTAACGTCCTCGCGACGCTGGCCGATTTCTGCCTCCAAGCGGGCAATCTCGCCCTGGACTCCGGCGATGGCGCCAGCAAGGTCAGCAATGGAGCCCTTCCCGCCCTTGAAGGCGGCCGTGAGGTCTTCGATGGTGAGCGACTTCTCCTGCGCGACGGCAGGAGTCATCGGAGCAATGGTAGACAAGCTCGCCGTGCATGCAGCAGCGGCGAGGTAGGAACGCAGGCGGAAACGCCCGCCGATGGAACGCCGACGCGTGTCGGCCGTCAAGGTGGTGGCCACGAGGTAACTCCTCTACGCACCTTACCCTCGCCTTGAACGCGCCCGCACTGACGGATAAAGGCGCGCCGATCCCGGCGTCGGGTATGGCTGAGACTCCCGCAAGCCCACAAGGACTGCGAGATACGCACCACGAGCCAAGCCCTCGGCACCCTATGTCAATTCGCACAAGACATAGGAATGCCCGGGGCCCAGGAGACGCAGCAGTGACGAGGATGTCACACACCTATGCTCACGCCGGCGACAGAGCGCCTCGACGGTCATCGAGGACCAACTCTCCCGCCGTATGCGAGTGCCCCGGCGGGGAGAAACTCCCGTCGGGATATCTGGTAGACCTTTGCCTCGGAGTGACTCCCGGCTGCAGACCATTTCAGGGCTGCAAACGCTGGGAGTGCCCGTGGGGCACGACCTTCCAGAAGGTATGCGAGCATCCGCCATCGTCTGCATTCTCCTTCCGGTTGACCACGCTCCGCGCGTGGCGGTGCAAGTAACCGGACTCGTGGAGTTGCGGGAATGCAGTCACGGTATGCCAGAGCCGGGCCCCAGACGGCCTTCCCCGCGGGGTTGGACGCCCAGGCGCGTGGAACACGCTGCCCGATGTGGCTCGCCGTGGTCGCATCCTCGCCCCAGTCACACAGATGCGTGTTTCTGAATAGAAGAACTTAAACGAACACAGTGCTGCCAACTGTCAAGCGACTCCTGCTCCTCCACCCCGTGCGGGTCCTTCCCCATCGAACTTCGTGACGCTCTCGGCCTGCTTCCCCACATGCCCGTGCGTTGTCGATATTGGGTCTGGATGTCCCTCTCGCGGTAGCTGAGATAGAAATCAACTCTCGAGTTGACTCCTAAAGCATAAGTCACTTGCAGGGTCCAGTACACCTACTTGCCCATTTGCCACATGCGTCAAGGAGCGCCCCATGACCCACGGGTGAGTTCAACCTGCAATGATCTCGATACCAATTCGTTATGTGACTCTGGTCACGATCGTCGAATGTACCGTAACACTCTCGACGCTTGCCGAGATGGCGCCATCCGCGACGCTATGCGAGAAGTGAACCACTTCTGACGGCAAACGTGCAGTAGCGTCAACCCCTAGTGGTTGACTCCGACCCCTCCTCCCCTCTCCTGGTGTGTGCAGAGCGAGTGGCAGCGGACTGGAGTATGACGTCCTGGAACCGTTGCAGTGGATGCCGTGGATTCGGTCTGAGATTGTCACGAGATGGGCGTGGGTGTCGCGGCATGGTTCCAAGTTGGAGATGTGCGCACGAGCCCAGGCGGTCGAGCACGGCGGAGCTGGAGTGAGCCCTCTTCGAGCGGCTTCCGTCGGGAATTCCGACCAACATGTGGAGGGTTGAGTATCACTCCTCAAGGGGTGCTCCGTGGGTTCATGGGTTTAGGAAATATTTATGCGACTATGTGGGGAGGGATACGTTTTGACGCGGGCACGCAGCGCGGGCTGGACGTTGGCGACTCGGCCTGCCGGAGTGAGGTGTCGGACCGTAGATAGCTCTTAGCACGTGTTGCGCGGAGACGGTCCCGCACGCGAGTGGCGGCATATGGTGTCGCGCTATTCCCCGGCCGTCGAACGCGGCGGGACGGTGCCGAGTGAGCAAGATGTGGGATGGGGGCATCGGCAAGCGGGCGGGCGCGAAAGAGTAACTAGACCTTTTTGGAAGATCTGGCGCGAATGAAGACCGTGGCGGCGCCGGCTAGTGCGGTGATGGCGAGCCCGAGGATAAGCCACTCCGCGGGCATGGTGGCGGCGCCGAGATGGGCGTGAAGCTGGTTCAGAGCCGTGACCTGATCGAGTCCCGGTGCCACCGCCTGTTGCGCGGATTCCAGGGCGGCGCGTGAGTGAGAGTCGCTCACGGCTGAAATGCCTTGGGGCGCCTGGACGATGACAGTGTCGAGATCGGAGGCTTCTTTGAGTGCCTGTGCAAGATCGCGGAGATCGGCGAACTTATCGGGATAGATATCGACGACCGCTATCCCTTCCCCGGGCTGCAGCGCGCCGGATACAGATGCTTGCAGAGCCGGATCGCTGGCGAGCCCCACGTTGGAGTACGCCACCGAATCCTCGAGAAGCTGCTGCGAGAGGTCGGCGATATCTGCGTCGGGCGGGATCACTTTTTCTCCTTATATATGGGAGCGGGGTGTGTGGTGTGCCCGCGATACCCTCTACTTAACCTGATTACCCCCATTGGAGCGGGGATGACGCGCGGAAGAGTGTGAAAACATGAAAACAGAACGGACGTACTGTTATAGTTGCCCCCAGGCGAATCTTCGCCCGTCTAGTATTGAGGGGTGAACGTTCGCGTTCTTCTTAAGACGCCAGTTCGGTCGATCCGCGCCCGGAGCGCGCTGTCCCCAGCGCTACTCCTTCCACTAGTGCGGAATGATCGTGAGCGATTTAAGAGCCTCACAAGAACATACTGTTCAACAAACAAGGAATGGAGCTCCCTGTGACTGAAAGCCTGAACTCCTTCGGTGCCAAGAAGACCCTTGATGTCAACGGAAAGTCTTACGAATACTTTGACATCAACGCGGTTGAGGGCCTGGAGAAGCTGCCGTACTCCCTCAAGGTGCTTGCTGAGAACCAGCTGCGCTACGAGGATGGCAAGAACGTAACCAAGGATCACATCAACGCCCTCGCCAACTGGAACCCGGACGCAGAACCGGACACCGAAATCCAGTTCACCCCGGCCCGCGTCCTCATGCAGGACTTCACCGGCGTTCCCTGTGTGGTCGACCTCGCCACCATGCGTGAGGCCATCGTTGCCCTCGGCGGCAAGCCGGAGCAGGTTAACCCGCTCAACCCGGCTGAGATGGTCATTGACCACTCCGTCATTACCGAGGCATTTGGCTCCTCCGAGGCTCTGGAGAAGAACGTCGAGATCGAGTTCGAGCGCAACCGCGAGCGCTACCAGTTCCTGCGCTGGGGTTCTGAGAACTTCTCCAACTTCAAGGTCGTGCCCCCGGGAACCGGTATTGTCCACCAGGTCAACATCGAGTACCTCTCCCGCGTCGTCTTCGACAACGACGGTCTGGCATACCCGGATACCTGTATTGGTACCGACTCCCACACCACCATGGAAAACGGCCTGGGCATCCTGGGCTGGGGCGTTGGCGGCATCGAGGCCGAGGCTGCCATGCTCGGCCAGCCGGTCTCCATGCTCATCCCGCGCGTTGTCGGCTTCAAGCTCACCGGCGAGATTCCGGTGGGCGTTACCGCTACCGACGTCGTTCTCACCATCACCGAGATGCTGCGCCAGCACGGCGTTGTCCAGAAGTTTGTCGAGTTCTACGGCAACGGTGTCAAGTCCGTGCCGCTGGCCAACCGCGCCACCATCGGTAACATGTCGCCGGAGTTCGGCTCCACCGCCGCTATCTTCCCGATCGACGAAGAGACCATCAAGTACCTGACCCTCACCGGCCGCCCGCAGGAGCAGATCGACCGCGTCGAGGCTTACGCTAAGGCTCAGGGCATGTGGCTCGAGCAGGATGCTCCGGAGGCCAAGTACTCCGAGTACCTCGAGCTCGACCTCGGCACCGTCGTCCCGTCCATCGCTGGCCCGAAGCGCCCGCAGGACCGCATCCTCCTCTCCGAGGCAAAGGAGCAGTTCCGTAAGGACCTGCCGACCTATGCCACCGGCGACGTTGTGGTCGACGAGTCCACTGTTGAGGCCAAGCGCATGGGCGCCGAGGGCGGCGACCAGACGCTCGAGGACGTCACCGGCGGTCTCAACAAGTCCCGCGAGGGCCACGGCGAGTCTGCAGCCAAGGGCAATGTCGGCCGCCAGTCCAACCCGGTCATCGTCTCCTCCCCGAACGGCGGCGAGTACACGCTGGATCACGGTATGGTGGCCATCGCCTCCATCACCTCCTGCACCAACACCTCGAACCCGTCCGTCATGGTCGGTGCCGGCCTCATCGCCCGCAAGGCTGCTGCCAAGGGCCTGAAGTCCAAGCCGTGGGTGAAGACCATCTGTGCTCCGGGCTCCCAGGTTGTCGACGGCTACTTCCAGCGCGCCGACCTCTGGAAGGACCTCGAGGCCATGGGCTTCTACCTCTCCGGCTTCGGCTGCACGTCCTGCATCGGTAACTCCGGTCCGCTGCCGCAGGAAATCTCGGACGCCATCAACGACAACGACCTGGCTGCCACAGCAGTCCTGTCCGGTAACCGTAACTTCGAAGGCCGTATCTCCCCGGATGTCAAGATGAACTACCTGGCATCCCCGATCATGGTCATCGCGTACGCCATCGCCGGTACTCTCGACTTCGACTTCGAGACCCAGCCGCTCGGCCAGGACCAGGACGGCAACGATGTCTTCCTCAAGGACATCTGGCCCTCCTCCCAGGAGATCGAGGACACCATCCAGCAGGCCATCTCCCGCGAGATGTACGAGAAGGATTACGCGGACGTCTACAAGGGCTCCGAGGCATGGCGCAACCTGGAGGTTCCGGAAGGCGGCCGCTTCGAGTGGGATGAGGACTCCACCTACATCCGCAAGGCTCCGTACTTCGACGGTATGCCAGCTGAGCCGGCCCCGGTTGAGGACATCCACGGCGCTCGCGTTCTGGCTAAGCTGGGCGACTCGGTCACGACCGACCACATCTCCCCCGCTTCCGCCATCAAGCCGGGCACACCGGCTGCGCAGTACCTCGACGAGCACGGTGTTGCCCGCAAGGACTACAACTCCCTCGGTTCCCGTCGTGGTAACCACGAGGTCATGATGCGTGGTACCTTCGCCAACATCCGCCTGGCTAACCAGCTGGTTGACGTCACCGGTGGCTACACCCGTGACTTCACCCAGGACGGCGCACCGCAGGCCTTCATCTTCGACGCCTGCCAGAACTACAAGGCCGCGGACATTCCGCTGGTCGTCCTGGCTGGTAAGGAGTACGGCACCGGTTCGTCCCGTGACTGGGCTGCAAAGGGCACCATCCTCCTCGGCGTCAAGGCCGTCATCACCGAGTCCTTCGAGCGTATTCACCGCTCGAACCTCATCGGCATGGGTGTTATCCCGCTGCAGTTCCCGGCTGGTGAGTCCCACGAGTCGCTGGGCCTGGACGGCACCGAGACCTTCGACATCGAGGGCATCACGGAGCTGAACAACGGCACCACGCCGAAGACGGTTCACGTCACCGCCACCAAGGAGTCTGGCGAGAAGGTCGAGTTCGACGCGACCGTCCGCATCGACACGCCTGGTGAGGCTGACTACTACCGCCACGGTGGCATTCTGCAGTACGTCCTGCGCCAGATGGTTAAGGCCTAAGGTCTTCCATCGCCGTGCACCCCTGCCCTAGCGTGGGGCGTGCGCGACACCGACGTAGATGAAGGGGCCGCGTGGCCATCGCACGATGGTCACGAAGGCCCCTTTGTCGTCCTTTCATTCCCTAAACTTTTGAACTTGTAGGAAGCGAGCGTGAGCCGCCTATGCCTATCGTTAGCGACGACGAACTCAATCGCAGGCGCCAGGACATCCTGGTGGGCGCCCGCCGGTGCTTTGCGCAGCACGGCTACGAGGGAGCGACCGTTCGCCTTCTGGAGGAGGCGACTGGCAAGTCCCGCGGCGCTATCTTCCATCACTTTGGCGACAAAGAGTCGTTGTTCCTGGCGCTCGCGCGCGAGGATGCTGCCCGCCAGGCCGAGACGGTTGCGAACAACGGTCTTGTTGAGGTGATGCGCGACATGCTCACGCACCCTGAGCGCCATGACTGGCTCGCTACTCGTCTGGAAATCACGTCCATGCTGCGCACGGACCCGAGCTTCCGTGCCCGGTGGAAGGATCAGCAACAAATCCTTGATGACGCAGTGCGGGCACGCTTGCAGACCAACCGCGAAGAAGGCCGCATGCGTGATGACGTCGATATCGAAACGCTCGTGGTGTACCTCGAGACGTTCATGGACGGCTTCATCTCCCGCCTGGCGCGCGGTGACCAAGCAGGTCTTGAAGAAGTCCTGTCGATTGTGGAGCAAACGATTCGTGCGCGGCGCTAAAACGTCGTAAAGCACGCCGAGTAGCCCGCTTCCCCTCGTAGGGAGCGGGTCTTTCGCGTCTTGGCGCTAGTTACACGGCACGTCGGGTCCGAATTCGCGGCGTTTGTAGA
>NZ_KQ961727.1:0-33015 GCF_001563605.1 Corynebacterium sp. CMW7794 | reverse complement strand
AACTAATCAATGCACTCTAAAACCGGAAGAGCCCTTTTGACGAGAGACTCGTAGTTTCGGGCCATGTATTCGACGATTTTCCATTGAATGGGTGTGAGGTGGATGCGTGAGTCATCCACGTAGACACTTGATTGGGCAAGGTCGAGGCGCAACCGGTTATCCGAGGAGACGAGTACGGGGTTCACTCGTTCGGTGGCGAAGGCGGTGGCGGCGCGGCGTAGGGCGGATCGGAGCCGGGCGAGCAGCTCACCAGTGGAAAATGGTTTGGTGACGTAGTCGTCGGCGCCCTCGTCGAGGGCGTTGATCTTGCCCTCTTGTTCATGGCGGGCGGAGACCACGATGACGGGCACAGTCGACCATGTGCGCAGCGAGCGCAGGACTTCTAGACCAGACGTGTCCGGAAGGCCGAGGTCCAACAGAACTGCCTGGGGTTGCCACTGCCCAGAGAGCTTCAGAGCGGAGGCTGCTGTCTTTGCAACGCGAACGTCATACCCCCGCGCCTTGAGGTTGATTGAAACCGCAAGGGCTAGCGGATGGTCGTCTTCAACGATAAGGATGCGGGGCCCTTGGTCGGCTTCGGGTGCCGCAGGGGAGGAATGGAGTTGGGGCACTACTGCTTTCCACCTTCGGGTGTAGGGGCACAAGGCATTTCGATGACAATGGTCGCACCGCCACCGGGGGTCTCGGCGGGGTAGATCTGTCCACCCATGGCTTCAGTGAAACCACGGGCCACGGCCAGACCTAGGCCGAGCCCCAAGGCGTCGTCTGATAGCCGCTGGAAAGGCAGAAACAAGCTATCCCACTGGTCTCGAGGAATTCCAGGGCCGTGATCAGCAATCCTAATCTGTACGATGTTATGGTCGTCGCGACGGCCGGAGGGCCCGATTGAAGCGGCATCGTCGGCCACGACGGAGGAAGGAGCGTCCTTTGCGTGGGCCACGCTAGCCAGGAGTGCTTGGTGTGCCTCGCGCGCCGTGATGTCGATATGGGTGCCTGCGCCGTGGTTGGCCGCGTTGGCGATGACGTTTGCTAGTACGCGCTGGACGAGGCCGTAATCCGCGAGGATCGGGGGCAGCGTGACAGGGATGTCCACACGCACGCGTCCTGCGGAGACGCTGTGCTCATCGAGCACAGCGTCGACGATGTCCGCGACATCAATAGCCTGCGAGTTTGGTCGAAGCATCCCCGTTTTGAGTCGAGACATGTCAAGCAGATGATTGATAACTATCTCGAGACGGTGCGCCGAGGACTCGATGGTGTTGATGAGGGCCTGGCGGTCAGCCTCAGAGATTTCGACGTCGCCGAGCGTGAGTCCGGAGACTGCCGTGGTGATGCCAGCTAGCGGCGTTCGTAGGTCGTGCGAGACTGCGGTGAGCAGCGTGGAACCGACTCGGTTGGAGGATTCCAAGGCTGTGGTCGCCCGTCGCATCGCTTCCATTTCTTGCCGGTCGAGAATGGCGGTAATGCGAGCACCGTGGGCTTCGATCATATCGATCTCAGACGGGCTGAGCTCCCGGTTGCCGATGACTAGGCGCAGTGAGTCACCGATCCCCACGTGGTTGACGGATTCACCGGCGCGACTTTTCTTCTGTGCCACAGCTACATCCGGGGACTCCGCGTTGGACTCGATGGTCCACCACTTCTTGTCTTCACTGGAATAGCGCTGAAGGAGGACCGTGTCCAACAAAAAAGTCTCGCCGAGTCGCCGCAAGAGTGATTTAAGATCCGCCCCCTCGTAGATGACGCCGCGCGCAAGGTCTGCCATGATGACGGCCTGTGTTTGACGTCGTTTCGCTTCGTCTGCGCGCCGTTCAGCGTAGTCCACGATATACGCCACGGTCAGAGCGATGATGATGAAGAAGCCCACTGAGGCTATCGACTCCGGCTCGGTAATACTCAACGTGTGGATGGGAGCGGTAAAGAACCAGTTGGCCAATAGCGAGCCACTGACGACCGCGAGCAGCGCCGGCCACACGCCGGCCGCGACGGCGCTAAAGACCACGATGGTGAGAAATCCCAGCAGGATGGGGCTCAAGAACTTTTCCTCCGGATTAAAGAGCAACATGAGTACCGTAAACCCCGGGGGTAAGAGCACCGCCGCAAACCAACCGGCCAGTAGGCGGACCCGGCCGAAATTCGCGCCTCGCCGAGGCCGTTTGGGCCGGGGGGCATCCGACGTGGACAGGGAGACGATGTGGACATCGATCGTGCCCGAGCCATCGATGACGCGCTCGGCAACACCATTGGCAAGAGTGTGCCCCCAGCGTGGCCGGCGGCCGATAACCAATTGCGACGCGTTGATAGAGCGTGCGTATTCCAACAGCGTGCCGGCGACGTCGTCGCCGATGAGCACGCGCCACTGGCCATTGAGATCTTCCACCAGCTCTTGCAGTCGGCGCAGCGAGGAAGGGGTTTGGTTGGAGGTCAACCCCTCGTTGTTGGCGACGTAGACCGCCACCATTTCTCTGCCCGAAACTCTTCCTGCGATACGGGCGGCGCGCCGAATGAGTGCTTCGGACCCGTCGTTGCCCGGCACCGCTACTATGAGGCGCTCCCGGGTCGGCCACGTCGAGTCGATCTCGTGGTTCTCGCGGTAGGCCGCGAGACCTTCTTCGACCTTGTCGGCCAACCACAGCAGCGCCAATTCGCGCAGGGCAGTCAGGTTTCCCAAGCGGAAGTAGTTCTCCAGGGCCTTGGTCGCCATGGCTCCGTGGTAGATCTCGCCCCGCGAGAGCCTGATACGCAGCGAGTCGGGGGATAAGTCGACCAGCTCGATGCGGTCGGTATCGCGGAGCACCTGGTCGGGGATGGTTTCACGCTGCCGGGTGTTTGTGACCGCCGCTACGACGTCGTTGAGCGATTCGAGGTGCTGGATGTTGAGCGTTGAGATGACGTCGATCCCAGCGTCAAGCAGCGTGTAGACGTCCTGCCACCGCTTTTGCGAGACTTCTGTGGCTGCGAACTCGGCATCGCTGGTGACGACGGTGTGCGCGAGCTCGTCGACGAGAAGCACGTCTGGAGCAAGTGCCAAGCAGGCGTCGACATCTAGCTCTTCGAAGACCCGCCCGCGATAGGTGGTTTTCTTTCGCGGGATGACGGTTAATCCCTCGACCAGTTCCGCGGTGCGTTTCCGGCCGTGCGTTTCTACGACGCCGACCATGACGTTAAGCCCCTGCCGCTGTAATTCATGTGCTTCGTTGAGCATGGCGCAGGTCTTGCCCACGCCGGGGGCAAAGCCAAGGTAGACTTTGAGTTTTCCACGGTGGCTGTGGGTTGGCTCGAAGGGCGCAGAGTCGGTAGTCGCTCGAGGAGACTCAGAGGCAGACATAGTTACCAATTATATCCTTGGGAGTGTTTGTTCTGGGCGGCGTGTGTCGAGGGGAGAAAGACGAAGACAGACCCCCGGCAGGCACGGGGCGAGAAGAGGATTACTCGGCGACAAGCTTAGCGAGGTCGTAGTTGAGTGTGACTACGTTGACGGCCACGCCATTCGGGCTTCCAGTAAAGGAGTTCATGAACCCTACCTGGTTGACCTTGATAAGCTGACGGAGATCGTCCTCGCCTAGGCCGGTGGCCTTGGCTATGCGTGGCACCTGGATCTCGGCGTACGCGGTGGAGATGTGCGGGTCAAGGCCGGAGCCGGAAGCCGTGACGGCATCGACAGGCACGTGGTCTTCGCTCACGCCCTCGCGGGCAGCGACCTCTGCGCGGCGCTGAGCAATCTCGTCCTGATATTCCTGCGAGACCACGGCAGCGTTGGACGCGGACGAAGACATAGCGTCCCAGCCATGGTCGCCTGCGGCGGACGGCCGCGGCTGGAACCACTGGTCTCCCTCGACGGGGTTGGCGATGAGGCGGGAGGCGACGATCTCGTTGTTGGTGTCACGTAGGAGGCCACCGTTGGACTTATCCGGGGATAGCTTGCCCACTCCGACGAGGACCATGGGATAGACAAAGCCCAGTACGAGCATCATCACCAACAGTGCTCGCAACGCAGTCCATTGCGCGCGGACGTTGAATCCCGTGCTAAAAGGACTTGCGCTGGCAGCGTGGGACAGATCCGGGTTGCTCCCGAATTCATCCGAGCGCGTCAGGTCGTGGCTGACGGGCTCATCCGTTGCTGTTGAGTGTGCCCTCGCGGAATGTGGAGTCTGAGGAGTGTGCATGGTTTAAATTCCTAACCCATTACCAATAATGAGGTCGATGATCTTGATGCCAATGAACGGGGCTACGAAGCCACCGAGGCCGAAAATGAGCAGGTTGCGGCGCAGCAGTGCGGAAGCACTGGCCGGGCGGTAGGACACGCCCTTGAGCGCCAACGGAATGAGCGCCACGATAATGAGCGCGTTGAAGATGACAGCGGACAAGATGGCCGAGGCCGGAGAGTGCAGGTGCATGATGTTGAGGGCTCGCAGTCCCGGAAATGTCGTGATGAACATCGCCGGTATGATGGCGAAGTATTTTGCTACGTCGTTCGCGATGGAAAAGGTTGTCAGGGAGCCACGCGTGATGAGCAGCTGCTTGCCGATTCCCACGATGTCGATGAGCTTCGTCGGGTCTGAGTCCAAGTCGACCATGTTGCTAGCTTCCTTGGCGGCGGTCGTACCGGTGTTCATCGCCACGCCCACGTCAGCCTGCGCCAACGCCGGAGCATCGTTGGTGCCGTCACCGGTCATAGCCACCATGTGACCACCAGCCTGCTCCTTTTTGATGAGCGCGAGTTTTTGGTCCGGAGTGGCCTCGGCGAGAACGTCGTCGACGCCGGCTTCCTTGGCGATGGCGCGAGCGGTCAGCTCGTTGTCACCGGTGATCATGACGGTACGAATGCCCATCTCGCGCAGCGTCTTGAAGCGCTCGACCATGCCGTCTTTCACAATGTCCTTGAGATGGATAACACCGAGAACACGTGACAAGGAGGAATTGGCGGTCGCTTCATGAGGATCGGATCCGGGCTCCGGGGCGTTAATGAGCTCGGCGACCACGAGTGCGGTGCCGCCGCCTTGACTAATTGAGTTGACCACGTCCTCGGTCTCTGCCGGAACAGTGCCGCCGAGCTCGCGGACAGTTGTCATGATCTGCTTGGCCGCGCCCTTGACGATCATTTCGGAATCGCTGAGTTTCACCCCCGACATGCGGGTCTGCGCAGTAAATGCGATGAATTCGAGGGTGCGAAAGTGTTCCTCTGGCATTTCACCTCGGGCGGCTTCCGCCAGCTTGACAATGGAACGTCCCTCCGGGGTCTCGTCGGCCATGGAGGCAAGCTGCACCTTGTATATAAGCTCGTCTTGGTCGTACCCGCCCACAGGAATTACGTTCACGGCCTGGCGGTCGCCGACCGTAATCGTGCCCGTCTTGTCAAGTAACAGAGTGGAGACGTCACCGGCAGCCTCGACAGCACGCCCGGACATGGCCAGCACATTGTGCTGCACCAGACGGTCCATGCCGGCGATGCCGATGGCGGATAACAGCGCGCCGATGGTGGTTGGGATCAGGCAGACCAACAAGGCGACAAGAACCAGGGGATCCTGCGTCGCACCATTGAAAGCTGCGGTCGGGGCTAGCGCCATGACAACGAGCAGGAATATCAGGGTCAATACGTTGAGGAGCGTGGACAAGGCAAGCTCGTTCGGGGTCTTCTGGCGATTGGCGCCTTCGACTAAACCGATCATACGGTCCATGAAGGACTGACCGGGCTCGTTGGTGATCTTGATCACGACCCAGTCAGACAACACGCGGGTACCACCGGTGACTGCGCACCGGTCGCCTCCGGATTCTCGGATGACTGGGGCGGATTCGCCGGTGACGGCTGACTCGTCCACGGAGGCCGCCCCAACGATGACGTCGCCGTCGGCTGGAATGGTCTGACCGGTTTCTACGAGGACGACATCCCCTTTGACCAGCTCGGTTGAGGGGACTTCTTCGCTCTCGTAGTTGGCCGGGCTCAGCTCATCGTTGGTGCGGCCGGAGCCGGACCCGGCGGTGACGAGGACCGTGGAGGTGATGCGACGGGCAGTGGTGGTCGTCCGCGATCGACGTAGGGCGTCCGCCTGAGCCTTGCCGCGACCTTCTGCGAGGGCTTCGGCAAACGTCGCGAAGAACACCGTGGCCCAGAGCCAGAGAGAAATGGAGAAACTAAACAGAGTCGGTTGGGTACAGGCGATGATGAAGGTGAACACAGCGCCCACCTCTACTAAGAACATCACCGGCGTTTTAATGAGCTCTTTCGGGCTCATCTTGCGCAGAGCCAAAGGCACCGTGGCCTTGAGCTGCTTTGCGGAAAAAGCAGATGTGGTCGAGCTCATAGTGTAGCCTCCGAAATCGGTCCTAGGACGAGAGTGGGAAGGAATGTCAGTGCACCGACGATGAGGACGACGCCTATCAGCAGGCCGACGAATAGCCCGCTGTGCGTCGGCAGAGTGCCCGAAGTCGTCGGGATGATGCGTTGCTTGGCCATGGCGCCGGCAATTGCCAGGACCATAACGATGGGCAGAAAACGTCCCAACAGCATGCACATACCGAGGGAGATGTTGAACCACCAGGTGTCTGCCCCGAATCCGGCGAATGCCGAACCGTTGTTGTTGGATGCGGAGGTGAATGCGTAGACCAGGTCGCTAAAACCGTGCGGTCCCGCCGCGGATAAAGAGTCTGGGGTGCTTGGCAGAAGGACGGATAGTGCCACTCCGCCCAGCACGAGGGTTGGCATCACGAGGATGTACAGGCAGACTTTTATCATTTCGCCGACGCCAATGCGCTTTCCCAGGTATTCCGGTGTGCGCCCGACAATAAGGCCGGCGATGAATACCGACAGAATGGCCATGACCAGCATGCCGTACAACCCAGTGCCGACACCGCCCGGAGAGACTTCGCCGAGCAGCATATTTAAGATGAGAAGGCCGCCGCCGAGAGGAGTGTAACTCGAGTGGAATGAATCAACTGCGCCGGTCGACGTCATTGTCGTTGTCACCGCGAACAGCGCAGACGGGATGGTACCAAGCCGCACTTCGCGACCTTCCATGCCGCCGCCGATAGCGTCGGAAGCAGTGGCCTCGAAGACGGTGACGGAAGCGAGTGACAGGAAGTACAACACCGCCATGGCGGAAAGAATGGCGTAGCCCTGGCGGGTATCGCGGACCATGAGACCGAATGTGCGAGTGAGGGACACCGGAATCACAAGGATGAGGAAGATTTCCAGGGCGTTGGACCACACGGTCGGGTTCTCGAATGGGTGGGCCGAGTTCGCATTGAAGTATCCGCCACCGTTGGTACCAAGTTCCTTGATGACTTCTTGGGAGGCCACAGCGCCGCCGGGGATGGTCTGGGTAGCGCCGGTAACGGTGGTAAAAGTCACCGGGGGTTGCAGGTTTTGGATGACTCCCTGGGTCATGAGAAACAGCGCGCCCAAGGTTGCCATGGGCAGGAGGATGCGCAGACAGACGCGGGTAAGATCCACCCAAAAGTTACCGATGCGCCCGTCGCCGTGACGGGCCGCGAACCCTCGGATAAGCGCAGCAGCAACGGAAATGCCTACGGCACCGGAGACGAAGTTTTGGACCGTCATGCCGAGCATCTGCGTCAGCTGTGACATCGCAGCTTCACCGGAGTAGGACTGCCAGTTGGTATTGGTTGTAAACGAGACCGCGGTATTCCACGCTTGGTCCGGATCTACTGGGCCCATGCCGTGCGCCCACGGCAAGTACTGCTGGAGGCGTTGCAGTAGGTACAAGACAATGATCGACAACATGGAGAAGGCTAAGAGGCTACCGGCGTAGCCGCGCCAGGTTTGCCGGGCGGAAGAATCTACCCCCAACACCTTGTAGATGACCGTCTCTATCTTGAGATCGTTGGCTCCTGTGAACACCTTTGCCATGTACCCGCCCAGTGGGACGTACAGCATGGCGAGGAGCGTGAATACCGCGACGAACGGGATATACCCGCCGATAACCCCGGTCATGAGAAGTCCTCAGGGTGCAACAGAGCGATGAGCAAATAGATGACAGCCGCGATTCCTAGAATCGTGCCTACAGTAAGTTCCCAGGTCATAGCTTATCCACCACCTGAGCTATCCATTGAATGGTAACGAACAGCACAATGGTGGCAAGCGTCAAAATTATGTCGAATGCCATGGATTGATCAAAGCACCCATCGGCACCGCTACATCTGGGTCTTAACGAGATTTTGACATCTACGCTCAGGGAAGAGCTAGTCTGCGACGAGCGGCTCCATCGTGAGGTCCGGGTGTTCCTTCTCCACGAAGGCGAGCTTCCACTTATCGCCGAACAGCGCGATGAGCTCGCCGTCGGTGCGGGTGAAGATTTCCACGCCGCGCTGGCGGCCGAGTTCCTCGGCGGAGGCAGCGTCGGTGCGGCGGGCGACGGAGTAGGGGATGGGTTCGGTGACGGTCTCGACGTTGTACTCGACTTCCATGCGGGCCTGCATGACCTCGAACTGCATGGGGCCGACGGCGGCCATGACGGGGGCGGCGTCGCCGCGGATGTCGTTGCGCAGGATCTGCACGACGCCCTCGGCGGCGAGCTGGTCCAAGCCCTTGCGGAACGCCTTGTAGTCGCCCAGCGACTTGGCACGCAGGATGCGGAACGCCTCGGGCGCGAACTGGGGCATGGGCTTGAATTGGACCTTGCGGCCGTTGTAGATGGTGTCGCCGGGAGCGAGTGAGCCGGCGTTGACGAGGCCCACGATATCGCCCGGGTAGGCGGTGTCGATGGTGTCGCGCGTGCGGCCGAAGACAGTGAGCGCATACTTCGTGGAGAAGCTGCGGCCTGATTGGGCGTGGGTGACCTGCATGCCGCGGTCGAACTCGCCGGAGACGACGCGCATGAACGCCAGGTTGTCGCGGTGCTTGCGGTCCATGCCGGCCTGCACCTTGAAGACGACGCCGGAGAAGTCATCGGTGACCTCGCGGACCTCGTCGATGGCGGTGGTGGATGCCTCGACGGCCTTGGGATCGGACTCGCGGGAGCGCGGGGCCGGGGCGATGGCGCAGAGGGTATCGAGAATCTGGTGGACGCCGAAGTTGAGCATCGCGGAGGCGAAGATGAGCGGCGAGGTGACGCACTGCTCAAACAACTCCTGGTCGTGGAGCGCGCCGTCCATGGCGAGCAGCTCGGCTTCCTCCACGGCGGTGTCCCAATCGGAGCCTTCGCGCGCGGCGGCATCGGCAGGCTGGAAGTGCTCCTCCGGAGCGATGGTGGAGCCGCCGGCGGTGCGGATGAAGTGGATGTACTCGTCCGCCTCGCCGTCCGAGTTGATGTGGGCCAGGCCCTTGAAATCACCCGCGATGCCCACCGGCCAGTAGAGCGGAGTGGGCTGGAGCTGGATCTCGTTGACGATTTCGTCGACCAGCTCGAGCGGCTCGCGGCCGACGCGGTCCCACTTGTTGATCACCGTGATGATGGGCAGGCCGCGGGCCTTACAGACGCGGAAGAGCTTGAGGGTCTGGGTCTCGAGGCCCTTGGCGGCATCGATAAGCATGACTGCGGCGTCGACGGCGGTGAGCACGCGGTAGGTATCTTCAGAGAAGTCCGCGTGGCCAGGGGTATCGACGAGGTTGATCATGAAGGGTTCCCCTTCATGGTCTTCAGGTGCGTATTCGAACTGAAGAGCCGAGGACGCGACGGAAATACCGCGGTCCTTCTCCATCTCCATCCAGTCAGAGACCGTGGCCTTGCGGTTGCCCTTGCCGTGGACCGCGCCGGCCTCGTTGATGACGTGCGCATGGAGGGCCAAGGCCTCCGTGAGCGTCGACTTACCGGCATCCGGGTGGGCGATGACGGCGAAGGTGCGGCGACGGGAGGCCTCATTGGCCACGGTGGAAGAACTCATGGCCTCTACCTTAGCGGGAGGGACTTACCATTCCACATTCAGCCGGCGGCCGAGATCGTCAAAGAGGCGGCGCGCCACGGAGAGCTTCTTCGCGATGGGACGTTGCAGGCCTGGACGCCGTTTGTCGTTGTAATACTCGCCCGGCTCGAAGTGCACGCCGGGCGTGCCGAGGAGGAAGAACGCCAAGTTATCGCCGCCGGAAGATGGCTTGCCAAAGAAGCGGTGAGCGAGCTTCGACGCGTAGATCTTTTGCACCGCGCCCGTGCCGGACTGCGCGAAGTTCGTGGCGAGCACGCCAGGGTGAAAGGCCACGGCGTTGAGTCCTTTACTCGCGAGATATCTCGCGAGCAGGATATCGCCCAGCTTCGCGTTGCCGTAGGCGCGCTCGCGGCTGAAGTTCTGGAAGGTATTGGGGTCCGCGGCATCGAAGTTGCTCATGAGCATGTTTGCTACCGATGCCGTCTGCACCACCGTCGCCGCTTCCTTTCCCAGCTCTGGGTCCGGGGTGAGTTGTTCGCGCAGGAGCGAGGTGAGCAGGAAGGGGGCGACGACGTTGACCTGCCACGTGCGCTCGAAGCCATCTGCGGTGCGGAAGGGGCCGTCAAAGACGCCGCCCGCGTTATTGGCGAGGGCATCGATGTGGCCCAAGTCTTGCAGTTCCTCGGCGAGACGGCGGACCTGGCCCAAGGACTCAAAGTCCGCGAGGTGGTAGCGCGCGCCGATTTCGCTCGCGACGGCCCGGGTCTTCTCCGGGTTGCGACCGACGATGACGAGGGTGTGCTTGTTGTTCATGCGCTGCAGCTTGCGGGCCGCGGCGGCGCCGATGCCGTCCGAGGCGCCGGTGATGACAATCGTCTTGGATGCAGTCTGGTCGCTCATGGTTGTCGAGATTACGCGTGCGAACTGCTGCGCGCCGGGCTTAGCGCGAATGGATGTCGTTCTGCGCGGCGTTCAGGCCGCGAGCAACGATGAGCCGGGCGCCGCGGGCGGCCGTGGCGATGGCGGTATCGAAGTCGTGGCCGTCGTCGACAGGCCCCAGCACCCAGTCGGGAATGGGCTGCGGCGCGGACTTGGCCGGGCGGCCGATGCCGATGCGCACGCGCAGGTAGTCGCGGGTGCCCAGGTGCTCCGTGAGCGACTTGAGTCCGTTGTGGCCATTCTCGTTGCCGCCGAGCTTGAGACGTAGCTTGTGCGCGGGCAAGTCGAGCTCGTCGTGGCAGACGATGACGCGGTCCGGCCCGACGCCGAGCGCTGTGGCGAGCGGGCCGATGCCCTCGCCCGAGAGGTTCATAAACGTCGTTGCGCGCGCCACGACGACGGGCGTGCCATTGATGTCGATCTGCGCGGCCTCGGCTTTGATGCCGCGCACGGGGGCGAGCACGTCCCCGGCGTCAGCGAGGAGATCGTCGATGGCCATGTAGCCCACGTTGTGGCGCGTCGCCGCGTAGCGTGCACCCGGGTTGCCGAGTCCCACGATGAGCCATTCGGCCTGCAAGGATGCCAGGTCGAGCGCGACCGGCCCCTGCGTGTCGGGTGCGCCAGCGCCGCCGAAGAGCGCGCGAATCTTCGAAATAAAACCAACCATGCGTTCCAGTCTCGCACGTAGGATGTCCGCATGAGTACTCGCGTGATCGATTCCTTCCCGTCGCCTGTCAGCGTCGCCCCCATGGCCGGCGGCCCCACCACGCCCGCCCTGGTGCGTGCTGCCGATGCCGCCGGCTCATTCAGCGCCCTTGCGCTCGGCACGTCGCCTATGAACGTCGTCGCGCAGCAGCTCGACGCTATGGAGGGGGCGCGCTTTGGGCTCAACCTCTTCCACCCGCAGCCGCCGCTCACCAAGGACCTGTGGGCGGCCGCGCAGACCATCTCGGATGAAGAGGGCGTTGTGCTCGGCCACGTGGATTACACGTTTGGATGGCATGAGAAGCTCGCCCTCGCACTGGCGCACGACAACCGTCCCGCCGTCATCTGGTCGATGTTCGGAACCTTCAGCGACGAGGAAATACAACGCATCCACGAAGCAGGAATCGAGGCGTGGACGACGGTGACGACGGCGGCCGATGCCCTCGTGGCCGCGCGCCGGGGCGTCGACGTGCTCTGCGTCCAGGGCGCCGACGCAGGCGGGCACCGCGGGACGTGGACCATCGAGGAAGAACCGGACTGGCGGCCGCTGCGTGAGCTCGTTGCGGACGTCCACGCGGCACTCGAGGCCGAGGGTTTTGCCATTCCGCTCATCGCGGCCGGCGGCTTGCGCGACCACGCGGACGTTGAGGAGGCCCTGGGCTGGCCCGGCGTGGCCAAGGTGAGCTGCGGCTCGGCGTTCCTGCTCGCGGAGGAGGCGGGGACATCCGAAAGCAATCGCGAGCTCATAGCGAGCGGCGGGGAGACGGTCTCGACGCGCGCTCTGTCCGGACGCTACGCCCGTGGGCTCGCGACGGACTACACCCGCACGCACCCAGACATGGCGCCCATTTACCCGCATTTGAGCCCGCTGCTCAAGACGCGACGTGCGCAGAAGGACCCTGCGGTGGCCTATTGTCTCGTGGGCGTGGAGCCCGAGCGACTCGGCGGGGGTAGTGTGGCGGAGATACTTCAGCGTCTTTAGTAAATTGCGTGCCCGGTTCGGATATTATGTGTTGTTGCATTAACCCCTTTTGCGCACTCTATGTGACAACCCCATGAGTAAAGGATTGATTGAAGTGACCGGAAACGCCCAGGTTGGCCACGACGACTGGAACGAGCGCATCGAGCGCGCTCAGAAGATGATCCCGCTGCTGCACACGCTGCGCCGCTCCAACGTCGTGACGTCGATCTTCGGCTCGCTGCTCGAGGGTGTCACTGACATCGACATTGTCAAGGCACACCGCTACGCCCGCCGCGTCGCCGGCGAGGAACTCTCCACCGCGCAGACCCTCCCCATTCTCGAGGTTCTCGTCGACCTTAACCTGGCCTCCGTGTCTATCGATCTGGGCCAGCTCGCGCTCGACTTCGCCGATTCCGGCGAGACCGACCTGCGTGCCTTCGTCGAGTCCGCCCTCGCCGACGTCATTGGCAAGGACACCCAGAAGGAGCCGGTCGATGTCGTGCTCTACGGCTTCGGCCGCATCGGCCGCCTGCTTGCCCGCATCCTCATCGCTCGCGAGGCCGCCTACAACGGCGTGCGTCTGCGCGGCATCGTGGTCCGTAAGAAGGGCGACGGCGACATCATCAAGCGCGCCTCCCTCCTGCGCCGCGACTCCGTCCACGGCGCCTTCAACGGCACCATCTCCGTCGACGAGGAGAACGAGGTCATCTGGGCCAACGGCACGAAGATCCAGATGATCTACGCCAACGATCCGGCATCCATCGACTACACCGAGTACGGCATCGACAACGCCATCCTCGTCGACAACACGGGCGTGTGGCGCAACCGCGAGGGGCTCGAGCAGCACCTCAAGTCCAAGGGCATCGCTCGCGTCCTGCTCACCGCTCCGGGCAAGGGCGACCTGAAGAACATCGTCTACGGCATCAACCACGGCGACATCGAGGACACGGACAAGATCCTGTCTGCCGCATCCTGCACCACGAACGGCATCACTCCGGTGCTCAAGGTCATCAACGACCGCTACGGCGTCGTCCACGGCCACGTCGAGACCGCGCACTCGTTCACCAACGACCAGAACCTCATCGACAACTTCCACAAGGGCCCGCGCCGCGGCCGTGCCGCTGGCCTCAACATGGTGCTTACGGAGACCGGCGCTGCCAAGGCCGTCTCCAAGGCCGTGCCGGAGTTCGAGGGCAAGCTCACCGGTAATGCCATCCGCGTTCCTACCCCGGACGTGTCCATGGCTGTGCTCAACCTCGAGCTCGCCAAGGAGGTCGAGGCCGACGAGGTCAACGACTTCCTGCGCAACGTCTCCCTCCATTCGGACCTGCGCCAGCAGATTTCCTACATCGCCTCCCCGGAGGTCGTTTCCTCGGACTTCGTCGGCTCCACCCACGCGGGCATCGTCGACGGCCTGGCGACCATCGCCTCCGGCAAGCACCTCGTGCTCTACGTGTGGTACGACAACGAGTTCGGTTACTCGAACCAGGTCATCCGCATCGTCGAGGAACTCGCCGGCGCACGCCCCACGGTTCTCCCGACGCGCAAGTCCGCCGCTGAGCTCTAAGCGCTAGATGCACAAGGCCGCCCCGTCGAATTCGCTTCGCGGGGCGGCTCGTTGATCTTCGCGACGTCGAAAGTTGTTTATGCAGTGAAATAGCCATTTCGCCCGAATAAGAATCCGATTTGTCGAAAAATCGGAGCTAATTCGGGCGAAATGGCTATTTCAGTGGCGTGGGAGGCTAGTCCTTCTTCTTGCCTGACTTCTTAGCGGCCTTCTTAGCCTTTTTAGCCTTCTTCGCGGCGGCGACCTTGTCGCGCTCCAACTCGGAGGCGACGTCGGGGACGTAGGAGAAATCATCGCGCGGCGGACGCTCGTACTCTTCGCCGCTCTCGTCCGGGCGCTCCGGGATTTCCGGCACATCCTGCGGGACGTGCTGGTACGGAATCGTCTTCAGGATGTGGTTGATGACGTTGATACGCGAGCGCTTCTTGTCCTCGGATTCCACGGTGTACCACGGCGCGGTGGGCGTGTCCGTGTGGACGAACATCTCGTCCTTCGCGCGGGAGTAGTCCTCCCAGCGGGTAATGGACTGGAGATCCATGGGGGAGAGCTTCCAGCGGCGCAGCGGATCGTTGCGGCGGGATTTGAAGCGGGCGATCTGCTCTTCGTCGGAGACGGAGAACCAGTATTTGAGCAAGATGATGCCGTCTTCGACGAGCATGCGCTCAAGGACCGGCGCCTGGTGAAGGAAGCGCACGTGCTCCTGCGGGGTGCAGAAGCCCATGACGCGCTCCACACCGCCGCGGTTGTACCAGGAGCGGTCAAAGATGACGATCTCGCCGGCGGTGGGCAGCTTTTCGATGTAGCGCTGAAAGTACCATTGGCCGGACTCGCGATCGGTGGGCTTGGGCAGCGCCTCGATGCGGCACGTGCGGGGGTTCAGGTACTGGGTAATGCGCTTAATAGCGGAACCCTTGCCAGCGGCGTCGCGGCCTTCCATGATGATGACGACGCGGGCGCCGGTCTCGACGACCCACTGCTGCATCTCGACGAGCTCGGCCTGGAGACGCTTGAGTTCGGCCTCGTAGGCTTCCTTGTCGAGTTTGGCGGGCTTGGTGCGCTTTGTATTCTTGCTCATACTTAACAGCTTATTAGCGGAACTTTAGACATGCGAAAACGCCGCTAGCCCCAGAATGGTGGGGGCGAACCCAGTGATCTGGCCATTCGGGGCATGCGACGCACAGACGCAGAGTTCCGTTATGGGGTAGCGCGCGCCGAAGAGGAGGTCTGCGCTGCGTTTTCCTCGGCGGCCTCTTCGGCGGCTTCCGTAGCGACGGCGTCGGCTACGGCGCGGGAGGAGGCGATGACGCCGAGGAGGGCGGCATCGGCAGCCTCGACGCGGGAGTAGTGGCGGCGGGAGATGAGGCAGCTGGAGAGGAACGACAGCACTGCGGTGCCGATGAAGAAGTACATCGGCGAGGTGATATCCCCGGTGAGGTTGATGAGGTAGGACGCGATGAACGGGGCGGAGCCACCGAAGATGGCGACGGGGAAGTTATAGGCCATGGAGATACCCGTGGCGCGGACTTGCGTGGGAATCATGTCCGTCATCACCGCGTACGGGGTCGAGGAGTAGAGGCCGAAGAGCACGCAGCAGGCCATGAATGGCAGGAAGAGCGACTGCGCTGTAGCGCCCGGGGCCGAGGAGAAGAACCACCAGACCGCCGGCACGGTGAGCGCGGAGGTGAGGATGAGGAACGGGCGGCGTCCCCACACGTCCGTGATGAGTCCGCCCAGTGGCATGAGGCATGCGGCCGTGGCGCCGCCGACGGTGATGAACCAGAAGCGCTCCGTGGCGGTGAAGCCCAGCGTGTTGACCAGGTACGTCGAGGAGAACGTGAGGACCATGTAGAACATGGAGGCCAGCAGGGAGATGGAGCCAGCCACGAGCAGCAGGTTGCCTTTCCACTTCCACAGGGCGCGCAAAGGGCGCTTTTCCTGGTGGCCGGACTCGGCGATGGCCTCGAACTGGGCGGAATCCTCGAGACGCGAGCGGATGTAGGCCGCGATGAGGCCGAGTGGGCCCGCGACGAGGAACGGAATGCGCCAGCCGTAGGCCTGCATCGCCTCGTCGCCGAGCATGGCCGCGAGGCCGTTGGCGACGATGGATCCGAGGAGCAGGCCGGAGACCGCAATCGTCATGAGCAGCGAGGTGGCCAGGCCACGGCGCTTGGCGCCGCCGTACTCCGCGACATAGGAGGTCACGGTACCGATCTCGCCGCCGGCGGATAGGCCCTGGACGCAGCGGGCGAGGATGAGCAGGGCCGGTGCCGCGAAACCGATGGCGGCGTAGGTGGGCATAAGCCCAATGCAGAAAGTGGAGCCGGACATGAGCACCATGACCAGTGCCATGGTGTTCTTGCGACCGATGCGGTCGCCGAGCGGGCCAAAGATGAATCCACCGAGCGGACGCATAAAGAACGACAATGCGAAGGTCGCGAAAGAGGACAGCAGTGCGATGGCAGGCGTGGCGGCGGAGAAGAAGGCTTGGCCGACGTAGATGGCTACAAAGCCGTAGACGCCGTAGTCGTACCACTCGATGAGATGGCCAGCGATGGCGCCTAAAAACGCTTTGCGCTTCTGGCGCGGGGTGCGGGTGGGTTCCATGACGTCAGCGGCCTTGGCGAGGCTCGCGGAAAGGGAAGTGGGCATGAGTGTCTCCAAGAGGATCAGGCGTGCAGGGCACGTCGCGGCTGGGGCGACGCGATGCCCACTACTATCTCCCGTGATATACATCATATTCAATGGGGTTCTGTCTAATAGCTCACGTGCGCGTTTGGAGTTTCCTACAATCGAGATGCATGAGTCCGGATAACTCCATTCCCTACGCGACGCTGGCGACCGTCGTGGCGCAGCTGCGCCGTGAGCACGAGGACCTCACGGTGCACGCCGTGGGCGATATCCACGAGGAGCTGCCGGACTACGCGGACGTCCCGCGCCGCGAGCTTGTGGCCTCCGTGGGCGGGATTATCGATGTGGTCCTCGACGTCGTTGCGAGCGGTTCTGCAGCGCAGCTTCCGGCCGTGCCCAGTGTCGCGCTGCGCCGCCTAGGTCAGGGCGTGCAGGTCGATTCGTTGTTGCGTGCTTACCGTCTGGCGCTCACCTCGACGCAGCGGCGGTTTAGCGACATCGCGCGGACGCGTGGGCTTCCGGTCGAGGACTGTCTTACCGCCATGGACGCGATGTGGGAGGTGGGTGAGTGGTTCATGCAGCAGGCCGTGCGTGAATATCGGGCGGCGAGCGTGGGTGAGTCCGTGCGCCGCCGCGTGGCTAAGGCGGAGTTGCTGCGCCTTATCGCCGCGCCGCAGCATTCGGGCTTGGAGATTGCCGCCCGCGCGCGGCGGCTCGGCCTGCCGGATATCGCGTACCGCGTAGCCCTCGGCATGGCCGCGGACCCGGACGAGTGGGTCGCCTACGTGGAGAAGTGGGGCTCGACGCCCGCCGCGATGGCGGTCGCGGCCGAGGTCGGCGATGTCATCGCCGCGCTTATTCCCGCCACGGCCCAGCTTGCCGATGCCCCCGTTCTCCTCGCCGCAGGCCCCTCCACTTCGCTGGCCGAAGCCGGGGAGTCCTGGGCTGGGGCGAGGCGCGTGCTCTCTGCGCTGCCGCCGGGCCGGACGGGGTGGTGGGACGCCGCCGCGTTGTCGTGGCGGCTCGCCGTGCCGGAGGTCCCTGCGGTCACGGCCATCGTGCAGGCGCGCTACGAGACTGTCTTCGCTGAGGCCCCTGAGACCGGCGCGATGCTGCTCGAGTCGGTGTGGGCGTATTTGGACGCGGGACTGAGCTTCAAGCAGGCCGCCGCGGGGCTATATGTGCACGAGAACACGCTGCGCCACCGTGTCGCGAAGTTCGAGGAGGTCACGGGTCGCAGCCTCACCGAGCCGGATACGCGCATGGAGCTACTCTGGCTGCGCTATGCGCGGGAGCTCGGCGGGGGTTCGTCCGGTGATTAGTGCGCGCCGCAGGAGCAGTCGCCGCCGCAGGCGCAGCCGTCCGAGTTGCCGCTGTGCCCGTGTCCAAGGAGGTCTTCGCCCACGATGGAGGGCATCACCGAGTGGTCGTAGATGGTCTGGTTCGCGATATGGCCCAGGCCCTCGATCTCGATGCGCACGGTCTGACCGTCCTGGATGAAGGCCTGCGGCTTATGGGCGAAGCCGACGCCCTCGGGCGTGCCGGTAGCGATGACGTCGCCGGGGTGGAGCGGGTAGAGCTGCGAGCAGAACTCGATGAGCCGAGCGACGGAGAAAATGAGATCGTCCGTGTTGTCGTCCTGGCGGACCTCGCCGTCGACGGTCGTGGTCAGGCGCGCGCCGCCGCCCGGCGCCCACTCGTCGGAGGTCGTGAGCCACGGCCCGAAGCCGGCGGTGCGGTAGAAGGACTTGCCGGCGTGGAATTGCGTGGTCGCGCGCTGGAAATCGCGCAGCGTGTAGTCGTTGATGATGGAGTAGCCCGCTACGTAGTCGAGCGCCTCGGCGGCGGTGACGTGGTGGGCGCGGCGGCCGATGACGACGGCGAGCTCGCCCTCGTAGTCGAGCTTGGACTGCCCGAACGGCGGGATGTGCACGTCGTCGTAGGGGCCGGTGAGCGCGTCTGGGAACTTGATAAACAGCGTGGGGACGTCGGGGAACTCGCGACCCATCTCCCGGATATGCTTGGCATAGTTGAGGCCGACGCAGATGATCTTGCCCGGGTGCGGAATAACGGGTGCCAGGTCCTCGGGCGCGAAGGCGACGGGCTCGCCGGACAGCGCGGCCGCCTTGCGCCAGTCCTCGGTGCGCAGGAGCGCGCCCACGTCCTCGTGGTCGAGCTCAATACCGACGTTGTCGCCCTCGACGCGGATGGTCGTCGTGCCGTAAGGGGTGCGCAGCGTAGCAAGTCTCATGGTGGGACAGTGTACTCGTGCCTACGCGGCGCGGAGGAGGGCATCGGCAGCATCAGCGCACACGATGGGGATGTCCTGGGCCTCGCGCTTGGACCACGGCTTGAGCACGAAGCTGGCGGGATCCATGCGGCCCGGTGGGCGGCCGATGCCGATGGACAGGCGCTGGTAATCCTTGGTGCCCAGGGACTTAGTGATGGAGCGCAGGCCGTTGTGGCCGTGGTCCCCGCCGCCCGTACGCAGTCTCACTTGGCCGAAGTCGAGCTCGAGTTCGTCGTGGATGACCACGATGTCCGCGGGGGCCACGCCGAAGTACTGCGCGAGGGCCTTGACTGGCCCGCCGGAGAGGTTCATGAACGAGTGCGGGCGGGCGAGGATCGTCTTGCGCGAGGTGAGCCGCCCGGCGCCGAGCTCCGCGACGAACGTGTTCGTCTTCTTATGGACGCTCAAGCTCGTAGCCATGGGCGTCACGCGGTCGCACAGCTCGTCAATGACGTCGTAGCCGATGTTGTGGCGCGTGCCCGCGTACTGGGCGCCCGGGTTGCCCAGGCCAACAATGAGAAGGGGAGAATCAGTCACGCGTTCCATTCTCGCACGCCCGCGTGGGCGTGGGCGAAGCCGCCTGAAAAACGGCGAAACGCCGCGCACCCCATGCGGGGAACGCGGCGAATGAGGCGAGAATTACTCGGACTCGGTGGCTGCGGCAGCCGCGGCGTCCTCAGCGGAGTCAGCGCCAGCCTCGGCGCCGCCCTCTTCAGCTGCCTCAGCGGCGGCCTCGAGCTCTTCGTCCACCTGCGGGATGGAGACGGAAGCGATGACGGTCTCGGCGTCGGCGACCAGGGTGGTGTTCTCCGGCAGGGTGATGTCGGCGGCGGTGACGACGGAGCCGTCCTCCAGGCCCTCGATGGAGACGACGATTTCTTCCGGAATGTTAAGAACGTCAGCCTCAACCAGGATGACGTCTGCATCCTGGTAGTACTCGGTGCCCGGTGCCGGCTCGCCCTCGACGACGACCGGGACCTCGACCTCAACCTTCTCGCCGCGCTTGATGGCGAGGAGGTCGATGTGGTCGATGTCGAGGGTCAGCACGTTCTGGTCGACGTGCTTGACCATGCTCAGGTGCTGCTCGCCGTCGAGCTCGAGCTCGAGAACAGCGTTGACGCCGTGGTTGCGAACCAGAGCGGTGATCTCCAGGCGGTCAACAGAGAAGTGGACCGGGTCGGTGCTGTGGCCGTAGACAACGCCCGGGACCTGGCCGGCGACGCGCAGGCGGCGAGCCGGGCCCTTGCCGAATTCGTTGCGGGCTGTAGCCTTGATGACCGGAGTCTCGTTAGACATAAAATTCTCCTTGCAGTTAATCAGTGTGTGGCGAGGCTCAATGATACGGCGCAAGAACGACGAAAGCCTGCCGATGGACGTCTGGGGAGGAGTCATCGCAGGCTTATATGCTTAGAAGTTCACAATCGCGTCGATAACGGCTTACGGTCATGTGACCGCTCGCCCTCGCCGAGACGGATATATCCTAGCAACGCATCGGCCCGGACACCAAATACTTAGCGCTCGTCCGTCTCGTCCTCTGCCTCCTCCGCAGTGGCCTCCGCAGCGGCCGCGGCAGGGTGCTCAAGTTCAATGAACTCGCGGACCTCGCTGTCGTTCACGACGCCCCAGCCTTCATCGTCGACGAGCACGGACTCTTCCTGGCCGTCTTCCGGCTCCGGCTCCTTAGGCGGGCGCGGTTCCTCGCCCTGGGCGACATGGACGGCGCCATACGCCTCGGCGTCGCGCCCGCGAGCGGTGTGTGAGTACTGCGGTGATAAAGATTGCACAACAAAAATCCCCGCTGGGCCGTGAGGCCGAGCGGGGAAGAAGCGAGATGCGCGCTTAGTGCGTCTCGAACAGCGTGGTGACGGAGCCGTTCTCGAAGATCTCGTTGATGGTGCGTGCCAGCAGCGGGGCGATGGACAGCACCGTGAGGTTGGACCAGCCCTCGGTGGACTGCGGGAGGGTATCGGTCGTGATGACCTCTTCTGCGCCGCACTCGGACAGACGCTCGCGCGCCGGGTCGGAGAAAACGCCGTGCGTACACGCGATGACGACGGACTTGGCGCCCGCTTCCTTAAGGACGCGGACGGCGCCGGCGATGGTGCCGCCGGTATCGATCATGTCGTCGAGGAGGATGCAATCCTTGCCCTCGACCTCGCCAACGACGCGGTTGGACACGGTCTGGTTGGCGACCTCGGTGGAGCGGGTCTTGTGGACGAAGGCGAGCGGAGCGTCGCCCAGGTCGTGGGCCCACTTCTCAGCGACCTTGACGCGGCCGGCATCTGGGGAGACGACCACGAGGTTATCCATGGCGTACTTCGACTTGATGTAGTCGACGAGGATAGGCTGCGCATGCATGTGGTCGACCGGGCCGTCGAAGAAGCCCTGGATCTGGTCCGTGTGGAGATCGACGGAGACGATGCGGTCTGCGCCGGCGGCCTGGAGCAGGTCAGCGACGAGGCGGGCGGAAATCGGCTCGCGGCCGCGGTGCTTCTTATCCTGGCGGGCGTAGGGGTAGAACGGCAGGATCGCGGTGATGCGCTTGGCGGAGCCGCGCTTCAGAGCGTCGATCATAATGAGCTGTTCCATGAGCCACTTGTTGAGCGGCTGCGTGTGGGACTGCATGACGAAGCAGTCCGCGCCACGGACGGATTCCTCAAAGCGGATGAAAATCTCGCCGTTGGCGAAGTCGCGGGCGGTGGTGGGGACCAAGTCGGTCTTGAGCTCGCGAGCGACTGCCTCTGCCAGCTCCGGGTGTGCGCGCCCGGAGAAGAGCTTCATGTTTTTGCTGCTACCAGTTACCTTGCCGGTCATGGCTGGGTGTTGCCTTCCTTGTCAGTTGTGGCGGGAAGTTTCTGCGATTACTTATCGTCGTTCGTCGGCTGTGCGTCGCGTGCCGCCGCGGCGGCGTCTGCTGCCGCGGTGCCCGGGCGCTTGCGCTCCACCCAACCTTCGATGTTGCGCTGCTTGCCGCCGGAGACGACGAGGGCTCCCGCAGGAACGTCGTCCTTAATTACTGTACCCGCTCCGGAGTAGGCGCCGTCACCGACCGTCACCGGAGCGATGAACATGGTGTCCGAGCCGGTACGCACGTGGCTGCCGATGGTGGTGTGGTGCTTGTTCACGCCGTCGTAGTTGACGAAGACGGAGGACGCGCCGATATTGGAGTACTCGCCCACGGTGGCATCCCCAATATAGGTGAGGTGCGGGACCTTGGTGCCGCGGCCGATCTGGGCATTCTTGGCCTCGACGAAGCCGCCGAGCTTGCCTTCTTCGCCCACGACGGTGCCCGGACGAATGTAGGTGTACGGGCCGATGTTGGCGCCGCGGCCGATGACAGAGTCGAAGCCGTGGACGCGGATAACGTGGGCGTTCGCGCCGACCTGCATGTTGGTCAGCGTCGTGTCCGGGCCGACCTCGGCGCCGTCGGCGATGGAGGTGGCACCCCACAGCTGGGTGTTGGGGTGGATGATGACGTCGGAGCCGATGGTGACGTTGACGCCAATCCACGTGGTAGCAGGGTCGACGACGGTGGCGCCGCCGCGCATGGCGGCCTCGACGACGCGCTCGTTGAGCGCGCGGCCCGCGGCGGCGAGCTGGACGCGGTCGTTGACGCCGGCGAGCTCGGACGGGTCTGGGGCGACGACGGCGCCCACGCGGTGGCCCGCGTCGCGCGCGATGGAGAGCACGTCCGTGATGTAGAGCTCGCCCTGTGCGTTATCCGAGTTGAGCTGGCCCAACGCGTCGCGCAGGATGGCGCCGTCAAAGGCGAAGACGCCGGAGTTGACCTCGGTAATCGCGAGCTGCTCCGGGGCGGCGTCCTTTTGTTCCACGATGGCCGTCACGGCGGAGCCGTCGCGAACGATGCGGCCGTAACCCGTCGGGTCGTCCAACGACATGGAAAGCACAGTCACGGCGTTGGACTCGGCGACGTGCGCCTCGAAGAGGGACTGAATGGTCTCCGGGCGCAGCAGCGGGACGTCGCCGTTAGTGACGATGACGGTACCGTTGAAGTCCGGCAGCGGTGCGAGGCCTGCGGCAACGGCGTCGCCCGTGCCGTTCTGCTCTTCCTGGACGGCGACGAGGACCTCGCGGTCCAGCTCCGCAGCGATGGCCTCGACGGCCGGGGCGACCTGCTCGCGCTGGTGGCCCACGACGGCGACGAGGTGTGCCGGGTTCAGGCCAGCGGCCGCGTGGAGCGAGTGGCCCAGGAGGCTGCGCCCGCCGATCTCGTGGAGGGTCTTCTGTTTCGCGGATTTCATGCGGGTGCCTGCGCCGGCGGCGAGGACGAGGATGGCGAGATCGGTGGTATCAGCCAAAGGAATAGCTCCTCACAAAAATGTCGAGTCAAAAAGTATCTAGGCACACATTCTAAACGTTCCCACGCGAGACGTTGTCGAGACCACGGGCGCGCCAGGCGCCCAGCAGCCCGATGGCGGCCAAAAAGAGCAGCGCCGGGGCCGGTCCCGCGAGCGCGATGACGGCCGAAATTCCACCCACGATGAGCAAGACGACGCCCATCATCGTGTTCGCCGCGCCCACGTACTGCGTGCGCTTATCGCCGCCAGCCATGTCTACGACGTACGTCTTACGCGCCACGCGAATGGCCGTGTGCGCGAGGTTGACTAAGAAGAATCCCAGCGGCATGACCCAGGCGTTGAGGCTCGCCGGAGCCCACCACGCGCAGGCCACCAAGGCCAGCAAAACTGCCGATGCCCCCGCCGCCCCTGCGGCCATCACTGTCCGGGAGGACCGGTCCGACCACACACCGGACAGGCGCCCGCCTAGCAGGTTGGACAGGCCTGAGGCGAGCACGAAGCCTGCGAGCCCGGAGAGCATCGCTTGCCCCGCGTCGCGCGAGAGCACGACGATAAACGACGTGGACAGTGCGGAGACGAGCAGCAGCGCGCGGACATTGACGAAGCGCCGGAACTTCTCATCGCCGCGGTAGAGCTCCCACGTATCCTTCCACCAAGACTTATTGAGGCCCTGAGCCTCCACATCCTCGTCCGGGATCGGTTCTTCGACGCCGCGGAAGATGCCGCCTGCGATGAGCCACGTCGCCGCGCCTACCGCGAGCAACAGCGCAAGACCCCACCGCGGCACGTCGCCGAGCACCGCGAGCACGACGCCCGTGATGAGCGTCGCCGCGCCGCCGAGCCGGGCCGCGCGGCCGGTGACCTCGCCTCGCGCGCCCTTCGAAATCGTGCGGCCCTGCACGTCTTTGCCCGTGATGGAACACAGCGCGCGAAAGATCGCGAGCCCTGCGAGCGCAAGGACGACAAGGACGCCGAGGAGGGCGGCATCGGCAAGCCATGCGGCGAGCGCGATGACCGCGGCGCAGGCGGCTTGGCCGAGCGAGCCTAAGACCCACAGGCGCTTGCGGCCGGCATGCGTGGTGACCCAGGGCGTGAGCGCGGCCTGCGGGAGCATGGAGCCGGACTCGCGCAGCGGCACAAGCAGACCCGTAAAGAAGCCCGGCACGCCCGCCGCATGGAAGAGCCACGGCAGCACCGTCTTGCCGGAGACGAGCTGGTCGCCGACGTTTTGCAGACCATTGGCCCACACGAAGCGGCGTGCGTTGCATTCCTCACTCGTTTTCATATTTTTCAAGGGTAGGCCACACCCCGCTCGAGCGTTTAAAGTAGGACACATGAGTCTCACGCGTCGCCTCTTTGTCCAAGGTTCCGTCTTCCTCGCCGCCGGTGGTGTACTCGCCGCGTGCTCGGACTCGGACGACACCGCAGAAAAGAGCCAGACCCCGCCCCGAGGCTATGATTCCGAGCCCCGCCCGCTGCCCATCCCGCCGCTGCTCGAAGGCGAGAAGGACGGCGACACCCGCGTCTTCAAGCTCACAGCGCAGGACGGCCACTCCGAGATTCTGCCCGGCGCGTCGGAGACCCGCACGTGGGGTTTCAATGGCCCGTACCTGGGGCCCACGCTGCGCGCACACAAGGGGGAGAAGGTCCGCGCGGAGATCACCAATGACCTCATCGAGATGACCACGGTGCACTGGCACGGCATGAAGTTGCCTGCGTATTCGGACGGCGGCCCGCATTCGCCCATCCAGGTCGGAGAGACGTGGAAGCCGACGTGGACCATCGAGCAGCCCGCCGCGACGACGTGGTACCACCCGCACCCGCATATGGCGACGGCAACGCATGCGTACCGTGGCTTGGCTGGCATGTTCATTCTCGACGACGACGTCTCGGACGGCCTCGAGCTGCCGCATGAGTACGGCGTGGACGATATCCCCGTCGTCTTGGTCGACGCGAAGTTCACGGACGACAACCAGCTCGACCATTCCGTCGACTCGACGCTCGGCCTGCTGGGCACGACGCCGGTGGTCAACGGCATTACGAACGCGAAGTTCGAGGCGACGACGCGCCGGGTGCGCCTGCGCATCCTCAACGCCGCGTCCATGCGTTTCTACACGCTTACCATGCACAACGGCACGCCGCTGCGCGTCATCGCGACGGACGCCGGGCTGCTGCCCGAGCCGCTCACCGTCGACGAGGCCTTCATCGGCCCCGGCCAACGCCTCGAGGTGCTCGTTGACCTCAAGCCGGGGGAGGAGCACATCCTGCAGTCCGTCGCGCGCGCCGATAACTTTGGCGTGCCCGACGACGAGTACTCCTCAGACTTCGGCTTCGGCGATAACTTCGACCTCCTCCGCATTATCGGCCCGGCTGCCGATGCCCCCGATGCCCCCGCGTTGCCCGCCGAGCTCGACCCCGCAGCGCTCGAGGTCCCCAGCGAGGAGGGACTTACGGAGCGCGAGTTTGTGCTCAATACCTTCATGATCAACGGCGAGTCCATGGACATGGCGCGCGTCGATGTCGTCATCGACCACGACGAGCCGGAGATCTGGACCGTGACGAATGAAAATGATGACTGGCCGCACAACTTCCACATTCACGACGCGCGCTTCAAGGTGCTTGGCGTGGACGTCGCGCAGGCCTCGACGACGGTGACGGTGCGTCCCAAGCCGGAGGCCGGATGGCACGATACGGTCAACCTGCCTCCAAAGACGACGGCGCGCCTGCTCGTTGAGTTCGGCCACTACCCGGATCCCACGATTCCGTACATGTACCACTGTCACATGCTCCTCCACGAGGACGAGGGCATGATGGGGCAGTTCGTCATCGTGGACAAAGGCGAGAAGCCGGACGTGCGCGTTCAGGCCGCCGCGCTCTACTTCGAGCAGAAGGCGCACTCCCACCACGGCGGCCAGATCATCGACGCCTCGCGCAGCCCGTATGCGACCCCGACGCAAGGGGCCTAACTTCCTGTGTCGGCCGCCTGTTGAACGACAGGATTGTGGTTAAACCGTGCCCCGTAACCTCGGCGACCACGTAGTATGCCTTTATTCTTTATTAAGGTTTAGTCGCTTCAGACATGAACTTTTTATTGTATAGAGGAGAAAAGAAGTGCCAAGCAATTCACCCCTAGACCGGGATGGTGCCCCAGGAGACGCCACGAAATAACCCACGTCTTCCTGCCCTCACACGGCGTTCGTACGGCGCGCGACGGATCCCCGAACGGACCACGCGCGCCGTTCGCATGCACCGGGCATGCAAAGCCCCGCGGCGGGGGAGTAAGGTAACGCGCGTTCTTTTGTCCCCGCACGATGTGAGGTGTTTCCCACGTCCCCGTCCACTGGTCCCGCCGCCGCACCGGGCGCGCCGAGCCCACGGCTCATCACGCCCACCTTTGTCTTCGCCTGGCTCGTGAACTTCGCACAGTTCATGGTCTTTTACCTGCTCGTGACCATCATGGCGCTCTACGCCGCCACGCAGTTCGCGGCGAGTGAGACCGCCGCCGGCTTCGCCTCGAGTTCCTTTGTCGTCGGCGCGACCGTCGCTCGACTCTTCTCGGGCTACGTCGTCGACACCGTCGGCCGGAAGACCTCGCTGCTTGTCTCGCTCGCGGTCGTTGCCGTGGCCTGTGTCGCCTACTTCCCGGCGCATTCGCTCGCGTTCCTCATCGTCGTGCGTCTTATTCACGGCCTCGGCTACGCGGTGGCCTCGACCGCCGTCATGGCCGTCGCACAGTCCGTCATCCCGGACCACCGCCGCGCCGAGGGCACCGGCTACTTCGCGCTCGGCACGACGCTCGCCACCGCCGTCGGACCCGCGGCCGGCCTCGCGCTGGCGAACTCGCTGGGCTACAACGCGGTCTTTATCTCCGTGCTCAGTCTTACCGTGGTGGCGCTCGCCCTAGCGATGTTCCTCCGTGCCCCGGCCCAGGAACGCCACGCCGCGCGCTTCTCGCTAGCGACCATCGTCCACCCCAAGGTCGCGCCCGTGGGCTTCTTCATGCTGCTCGTCGGCGTCGCGTACGCCGCGATCATCACCTTCATCAATGCGTACTCCGATGCCGCCGGTCTCGCGACCGGCGCCAGCTTCTTCTTCCTTGCCTACGCCGGCGTGAGCCTTGTCATGCGCTTTGTCCTCGGCCGCATCCAGGACCGCCACGGCGACAACGCGGTGGTCTACCCGGCGCTCGTCGTTTTCGTCGCGGGCCTGGCGCTGCTCGCCGCTGCACACACCAACTGGCAGGTCGTCCTCGCCGGCGCCCTCGTGGGCCTGGGCTACGGCTCGCTCATGCCAGCCGTGCAAGCGATCTCCGTGCGTCTTGTCCCGCTCGCCGAGATGGGCGCGGGTATTTCTACGCTCTTTCTTCTGCTCGACGTGGGCATCGGCTTCGGCCCGCTGGCGCTCGGCTCGCTCATCGCCGCGACGGGGTATACGACAATGTACTGGCTCATGGCTGGCCTCGTCATCGTGGCCGCCGGAGTCTACGTCCTCGTCCACGGCCGCACGGCCGCGGCCCAGTCCCGACACCTCGATTTCGAATAATTCGGGTCGGTTTGCAGTAGCGGTGCCCCCGTCGGGTATCCTCTAAGAACGGTTGTTTACGCAGCCGGATTTCCCCATGGTGTAATCGGCAACACTACGGTTTTTGGTACCGTCATTCTAGGTTCGAGTCCTGGTGGGGAAGCACAATCGCAACCCGGTCCTCTCTGTTCCACGCGAGCAGGGAGGACCGGGTTGCGCGCTAGGTCCACCGTCTTGGCCGCCGCCGGTCGTGGCGTCTTCGGCGCCCTGCGACACGGAATACACCGTCCCGCGGCGCAGCACCCAGACCTCGGACGCGGAGGCGACCGTACCGTCCGCGCACTGTGCGATGAGCTCGGCGGACGGCTCTTAGCCACAGGCGGCCGCGGCTACATGGCGCGGCAGCGTCTCATCAAGAGGCTCATGGCTGGTTGTAGGGAAGGGACGGCATCAACCTAGCACGCGGGGCGGACCTGAGACGGGAGGGAAAGGGGGGCATCGGAAAGCTGCGCGCGAGCTGGGAGACGATAGGGTAGAAGGCATGGTTCGACAAAGGATGACGGGGCGTGAGCGCCGTGAACAGCTCATTGCAGTGGGGCGCGCAGCGTTTGCGGAGTTGGGTTTCGATGGCACGAGCGTGGAGGAAATCGCCGCCCGCGCGACCGTGTCCAAGCCCGTTGTCTACGAACATTTTGGTGGCAAAGAGGGGCTCTACGCCGTCATTATTGACCGCGAGATGCTCGCGCTGGAAAAGCTCGTCACGGACGCGCTGGGGGAGGGCTCGTGGCGCGAGCGCATTGAGCAGGCCGCGCTCGTGCTGCTCACCTACGTCGAAGAGGAGACCGACGGCTTCCTCATCCTCGCGCGCGACTCGAAGCCGGGAACGGACCGCAGCTACGCCACGCTGCTGTCCACCGCGGTGGGGCAGGTGAGCCACATCCTCGCGACGGCCTTCCATCACCGCGGGCTGGACGAGACGCTGGCGAACCTCTACGCGCAGGCGCTCGTTGGTGCCGTGTCCATGACGGCGCTATGGTGGCTGGACGAACGCGAGCCGTCCAAAGAGGTCGTCGCCGCGCATATCGTGAATCTCTGCTGGAATGGGCTCGCGGGCCTGGAGGCCCAGCCTAAGTTGAAAGGACACGCCTAGATGGCAACCCCCATGCTCGCCGGCCTGCTCAAGGTCGCGGCTACGGATCCCAAGCTCAAGGGTATGCTCACGCACGTGGGCGAGGCCTCGCTGCACCTCACCGGCATTGACCAGGTGCGTCCCTGGGCGCTGGGCGCGCTGGCGCACCGCGCCCCGGTCCTCGTCGTCACGGCCACGGGCCGCGAGGCTGAGGATCTTACGGCGGAGCTTGCGGCTCTCTTGGGACCCAAGGTGGCGTATTTCCCGTCCTGGGAGACGCTCCCGCACGAGCGCCTCTCGCCGGGCGCGGACATCGTGGGGCGCCGCGCGCAGGTGCTCGACCGTCTTGACTCGCTCGACGTTGTCGTAACCGCCGCGCGCGGCTACGCACAGCCTTTGTTGCAGACCGTGGAGGGCCGCGCGCCTCTTCGCCTCGCCGAGTCTTTAGAGGTCGAGTTCGAAGACGTCGTGGCCGGCCTGGAATTCCGTGCCTACCGCCACGTCGATATGGTGGCCAAGCGCGGCGAGTACGCCACGCGCGGCGGCATCCTGGACATCTTCCCCACGACGCTTGATTACCCGGTGCGCGTGGAGTTCTGGGGCGACGAAATCACGGATATCCGGCAGTTCTCCGTCGCGGACCAGCGCACGATTGCGGAGATCGAGGTCGGCTCCGTGGACGTCTACCCGGCCCGCGAACTGCCTATCACTGACGCTGTGGCCGCCCGCGCCGCGTCGCTCATGGGCACGCATCCGGGCAACGCCGCGTTGGTGGAGCTTTTGGCCAAGGTCTCGGAGAAGATTCCCGCCGAAGGCATGGAGGCTCTTCTGCCCGTGCTTTCCGATGCCCCCATGGTCACCCTCCCAGAGCTCCTCCCCGCCGGCACACACGTCGTGCTCGTGGGGCCGGAGAAGATCCGCACGCGCATCGCGGACCTCGTGGACACGGACGCGGAGTTCCTCGCCGCCGGCTGGGAGGCCGCCGCCATGGGCGCGGATGGGCCGCTCGCGGCGGAGGGCCTGGACACTTCTGCCTCTAGTTACCGCTCTTTTGAGTCCTTGGACATCACGTGTGCCAACGCGTCGCTGCCGCTGTGGACGTTCTCGCCGCCGGGCATGCTCTTCGCGCCAGAAGATGAGACGCTGCCGCTCGACTTCGAGCCGGGCCCCACCCCGCGCGGCGATATCAAGCAGATCGACGCGATGATGGCGGAGCTACTCGCCCACGTGAACGCGGGCGGGCGCGCGGCGTTCATCGCGCCGGCCAAAGGCGCTATCAAGCGCATGGTGGACCGCTTCGCGGAGAAGGGCATTCCCGCCAAGGTCGCCACGCCCGGCTGGGAGCCCACGCCTGGCGAGGTGACGCTTTACCAGGCGCTGTCGCATGCCGGTCTGGTTTTCCCCAAGATCCGCAAGGCCCGCGACGCCGCGGCGCTGCCTCTTGTGGTCATTACGGAGACGGACCTCACCGGTAACCGCGTGGGCGACATCGCGGGTGCCAAGCGCCGTCCCGCCAAGCGTCGCAACCGTGTTGACCCTTTGGCCTTGAAGGCCGGGGATTTTGTGGTGCATGAAACCCACGGCATCGCCAAGTTCGTCAAGATGGCTGAGAGGACCATCCAAGCCGGCGATGAAACGTCCCGCCGTGAGTACATCGTGCTCGAGTACGCACCGAGCAAGCGCGGCCAGCCGGGTGATCAGCTCTGGGTGCCCATGGACTCGCTCGACATGCTGTCCAAGTACACGGGCGGCGAGGCCCCCAAGCTGTCCAAGATGGGCGGCTCGGACTGGAAGAACACGAAGAAGAAGGCGCGCGCCGCCGTGCGCGAAATCGCCGGCGAGCTCGTCGAGCTCTATGCCAAGCGCCAAGCAGCGCCGGGCCACCAGTTTGCGCCCGACTCGCCGTGGCAGGCGGAGATGGAAGATAACTTCCCGTACGTCGAGACCGAGGACCAGATGCTCGCTATCGATGCCGTTAAGCACGATATGGAATCGCCTGTTCCCATGGACCGCGTCGTCGTCGGCGACGTGGGCTACGGCAAGACTGAGGTCGCCGTGCGCGCTGCGTTCAAGGCCGTCCAGGACGGCATGCAAGTCGCGGTCCTCGTGCCGACGACCCTTTTGGCGCAACAGCATGCCGATACCTTCCGCGAGCGCATGGCCGGATTCCCCATCAACATTCAGGTCCTCTCGCGCTTTACCACCGCGAAGGAGTCCAAGGAGATCCTGCGCGGGTTGACGGACGGCTCCGTCGACATCGTCATCGGCACCCACCGTCTGCTTCAGACAGGCGTGCAGTGGAAGAACCTTGGCCTCATCGTCGTCGACGAGGAGCAGCGCTTTGGCGTCGAGCACAAGGAGCACATCAAGGCACTCAAGTCCTCCGTGGACGTGCTCACCATGTCCGCGACCCCGATTCCGCGCACGCTCGAGATGTCCATGGCCGGCATCCGCGAGATGTCGACCATCCTCACCCCGCCGGAGGATCGCCACCCGGTGCTTACCTACGTTGGTGCCTACGAGGACAAGCAGGTCGCCGCGGCCATCCGCCGCGAGCTCCTGCGCGACGGCCAGACCTTCTTCATCCACAACAAGGTCTCCGACATCGAGGCCAAAGCTCGCGAGCTGCGCGAGCTCGTCCCCGAGGCGCGCATCGTCGTCGCCCACGGCCAGATGAACGAGGAGCTCCTTGAGAAGACCGTCCAAGGATTCTGGGACCGCGAGTACGACGTGCTCGTCTGCACGACCATCGTGGAGACCGGCCTCGACATCGCGAATGCGAACACCCTCATCGTCGAAAACGCCCACCACATGGGCCTGTCCCAGCTCCATCAGCTGCGCGGGCGCGTGGGCCGCTCCCGCGAGCGCGGCTACGCCTACTTCCTGTATCCCAAGGGCGCGACGCTCACCGAGACCTCCTACGACCGCCTTGCGACCATCGCCCAGAACAACGACCTAGGCGCCGGCATGGCCGTCGCCATGAAGGACCTCGAGATGCGCGGCGCCGGCAACGTCCTCGGCGCGCAGCAGTCCGGCCACATTGCGGGCGTCGGCTTCGATCTCTACGTCCGCCTTGTTGGCGAGGCCGTCGAGACCTTCAAGGCCATGGCCCGCGGCGAGGTCCCCAAGGCCACCGACGAAGGCCCCAAGGAGATCCGCATCGACTTGCCTGTCGATGCCCATATCCCCGAAGCCTACATCAACGCCGAGCGTCTACGCCTCGAGGTGTACCGCAAGCTCGCGGCCTCGAAGAACAACGCGGATCTCCAGCTCATCGTGGAGGAAATGGAAGACCGTTACGGCCCCGTGCCCGAGGAGGTCTCGCGTCTCCTCGCCGTCGCACGCTTGCGCCATCAGGCCCGCCGCGCCGGCGTCTCAGACATCACGGTCCAAGGCACGCGCATCAAGGTCCACCCGGTTGAGCTCGCGGATTCCAAGCAGGTGCGTCTCAAGCGTCTCTTCCCAGGCTCGAATTACCGGGCGGCCGCGAAGGCCATCCAGCTGTCGTTCCCCAAGGCCGGCCGCAACGTGCGCGACCCGCTCCTGCGCGACGTCGAGCTCGTCCAGTGGGTCGCGGACTTCCTATCGCAGATGTTCGACATCGATCAGGTGGACGTCACCGGCGGCAAGACCCCGCGGAAGATGGGCAACGTTATTTCCGTAAGCGAGTAGCGCTTTCTAGACGTTGCGCAGGAACGGCAGCGAGCTCAGTGCGCAGAGCATCGACGGGCCCAGTCCTGCGTCCAACAGCGACTGGCCAAAGTCCATCGGTGATGACAGTTTCATAGCGTTCTCCTTTCGCAGTAAGGGTGTCTAGGTCGTGATAGCGAGAATTGGCACGGAGCTCAACACGATCGGGAGCATTGCGAGCTGGATCAGCGGGCCAAGCCCGGCCTCGCTGGCCGCAGCGAACAGGGAATACATAACGCTATCCTTTCGGTCCTCCGATTGACAGTGGACCTTCAAGCTAACCGATGCCACCGGCACGCTCGCGCCGAAACGCGCGGACCTGCACGTTTATTGCCTCATTACCCCTGTTCGAATACCCCTGTTCGACAAATGCATTGGGCAATCGGTTGCAGGCTTTCCGATGCCTCCTTAACCTCCGTGGCATGACCGTCTCGATCTTCGATGCTC